>JAFYPH010000033.1 GCA_017547585.1 Bacteroidaceae bacterium
AAATATTCAAGTAAACTTGATATTTCTTGCTCGCTTAATTGTATCTTTAGATAAGATATCCTGCGCTCGCGGTAATAAATATTCAAGTAAACTTGATATTTCTTGCTCGCTTAATTGTATCTTTAGATAAGATATCCTGCGCTCGCGGTAATAAATATTCAAGTAAACTTGATATTTCTTGCTCGCTTAATTGTATCTTTGCGGAAATTTTACCATAAAAGAGAAAATAATACCATATTATATATAAATATGAAAAGAGGCAAATTCATCTTCATACTCCCTATAGCGCTGCTCGCAATAATCTCTTTCAGTGCATTCAAAAGAGACAGCCACAATTTCGAGCTTTCCAAGCAGCTTAACATCTTCAACAGCCTTATAAAGGAGATTGACCTTTTTTATGTGGACACAATTATGCCCGAAAAGATAATAGAAACGGGCATTGATGCGATGCTCGAGAAACTCGACCCCTACACTACATACTACACAGAGGAGGAGAGCGAGGAGCTCAAGATGATGATTACCGGAAAATATGCGGGCATCGGCTCGCTCATACGTTTCCACGAGAAGAAGAACACCACCGTAATTGCCGAGCCCTACGAAAATATGCCCGCAGCAAAGGCGGGCCTGCAGATAGGCGACCTTATACAGTCAATCAACGGAGTGAATGTAGTGGGAATGAGCAGCGACAGCGTCAGCAATATGTTGCGCGGCGAGGCTGGCACCAAACTCACCATTGTTGTCGAGCGCCCCGGCACCAAGCAGCCCGTAACAATAAAGGTGGAGCGCGAGAATATCAGTGTCCCCGTAATTCCCTACTATGGAATTATGCAGGACAGCGTAGGCTATCTGCAGCTTGAGAGCTTCCCCGAAGGATGCGCCAAAGAGATGCGCCGCGCGCTTATAGACATGAAAAACAAGGGTGCACGAGCATACATCATCGACCTTCGCAGCAACGGCGGCGGCTCGCTCGCCGAGGCGATAGATATTGTAAACATGTTCGTTCCTAAGGGACTGAACATTGTAGAGACAAAAGGAAAAATCAAGCGCTCGAACGAAATTTACAAGACCACCCGCGAGCCGGTAGACACAGTGTCGCCGCTGATAGTGCTTGTGGACGGCCAGACAGCCTCGGCAGCCGAAATTGTATCGGGCTCGCTGCAGGACCTCGACCGCGCGGTGATTATAGGAGCGCGCACATACGGAAAGGGCCTCGTGCAGGTGACACGCGAACTGCCCTACAATGGATTCCTGAAGGTGACAACCTCTAAATACTACATTCCCAGCGGCCGCTGCATACAGGCAATCGACTACAGCCACCGCAACGCCGACGGCGACGTTGCCCGCACACCCGACAGCCTGACGAACGTATTCCGCACAGCTGCGGGCCGCGAAGTGCGCGACGGCGGAGGAATCTCGCCCGACATTCAGCCCAAAGGCGAGAAACTCACCACCCTGCTCTACCATCTTATTCAGGACATGGCAATCTTTGACTACGCAACAGACTACAAGCTGAAACACCCCTCGATAGCCTCGGCCGAGACATTCAACCTGAGCGACGAGGAGTACGATGCGTTCAAAAGCTACCTGAAATCTACCGGATTCAACTACGACAAAGAGAGCTACAAGGCGCTGAAGCAGCTGAAGAAGATGCTCGACCTCGAGGGATACACAGAGGCCACAAAAACAGAAATCGAAAAACTCGAGAGCACACTGCAGCACAACCTCGACCACGACCTCAGCTTCTTCGCAAAAGATGTCAAACGACTGATTGCCGACGAGATTGTGAAACGCTACTATAGCCAGAAGGGAGGCATCATCTACTCGCTGCGCGACGACACAGACGTTGCCGAGAGCCTTTCACTGCTGAAAGACCTTAAAAGATACAGAGAGATTCTGCAGCCCACAAAAGAGTAAGAAAGTGTAAGAGAAAAAGCGGGCGCCCTACTCTTTCACGCGCGAAGAGATTGCGCCGCCATTGTATTTAAGCTGCACTTCGCCGCGACGGCCAAGCTCAATGATGCTCACGATAATATCGGTAGCATCGTCCACGATGAGCAGAGAATTGTTCTCGGCAATTCTTTTCACACGCACCACCGTATCGACCTCCACAGGTCTGCCCGCATATATGAGGCTGTCGTTAAGATAGAGTCTGTAGGCCTTGTCCTTAAAATCGGTATCGAAAGCCACCGAATAGTCATACTGCGGACGCACAACCGCAGCAACCTTTTTCGCATCGTCCGAGCCGTGCCAATGGTGCTGAAGAGTAAAATAGCTGAAAAGCCCTATTACAATCACAATTATAAAGAAGAAAAATACACTGCCAAACAAAAATTTCATATTGGCATCGGCACCTTTTTTTCTGCGCATAGGAATAAATTATTTTGCCGCGAAGATAAGAAATATTCCCGTCGGGCGCGCAAGAAAAATAAAAAAAGATGGCGGACAAGAGTCTTTTACTCGTTGTCCGCCATCATAATGTCTAAATAATAACTATTCTTAGTTTAAAATGAATCCCTGCAAAGAGGAATCGACATTTTTAATCACTCGGAAATTCCTTGCAAAATTCTTGATAAAATCAAGTGTAGACTCCTTTGGGGAAACACGAAGTTCGTCGCCGAACAAAGAACGCAGTTCCTTTTCCTTATTTTTTGTTTCAGGGGTAAAGAATTTATCCATAGGCTATCTGTTTTTAAGGTTGTCTATATTAGAAACGTTACAAAAACAGATATATTATATTTGCCCCTATCTTTTTTACAAAAAGAGTAAAAATTCTTTTCCTATACAGCCTCGAGTGCAAGGCTGATGTTTTTCTCCTCGGCCATGCGGCGGAGATTCATCACTGCGTAACGCACGCGTCCAAGAGCAGTATTAATGCTGACGCCTGTAATTGCAGCAATATCTTTGAACGAAAGTGACTGATAGTAACGCATATAAATAACCTCGCGCTGGTTGTCGGGCAGGCTGTTCACCAGTCGGCGGACATCCTTCAGCACCTGAGTATTCACCATGCGCGCCTCAATGGTACTCTCGGAGTAGGCAGGATTGTTGAAGAGGTCAATCTCGCTCTCGTCGTTCGAAATTACATTCTCGTTTCTCTCTTGACGGAACTGGTCGATAACTAGATTGTGTGCAATGCGCGTAAGCCACGCCGAGAACTTTCCGTCACTATTGTAGCGACCCTGTTGCAAAGTCACAATAGCCTTTACAAAAGTCTCCTGAAAAATATCATCGGCCACGTCACGTGAGCGCACAATAAAATATATGTAGGAATATAACCTATCCTTGTGACGATTCAACAATTCGTCGAACGCCTGATTATTGCCTTGCAAATAGAGGTTGACCAACGCATCGTCGGTCAGCTTATTCAAATTACCCATTTTTCTTAATTCATTTTATCAGAGTAACTGTTTTTCTATAGGCAATAGTATTTAAAGGTTAATAGATTGAATTTTCTGTTTGCAAAGATAGTGCCAACAAACGTAACGCAAGCCTGCTTGCAGGTTACAAAGTGAGTGCAGCCTATGTTCGCAGTATTTATACTGCAAAGAAAAGTAAATTCTCGGTAAGTTCCAAGAAAAGTTGGTTAAAATTGAGTTTTTCAACCGTTTACTGCGTGAATATTGTAAAAAATGTCCGGCGGAGGCATTAAATTCCCCGCCGGACATTCTATATTTTTGCAAAATATTACTGCTGAAGAGTATAGCCGTCGAAGCTGAAACCACGAAGAAGATCGCTGACGGGCATACGCTTTTTTCCGGGCAGCTGCAACGAGGTCAGGTGCAGATAACCATCCGCAAGCGCAACCTTTACATAGCTTTTACCATCGGTGAGAAGAGTACCCGCAGGATGGGCCACCGCGCACAGCTCTTTCTTTGTCTCGTAGACCTTTATCGCAGTCGCCGCGCCAGTAGCATCGGTAATCTCCATCCACGCTGCAGGATAGGGAGAGAGGCCGCGTACAAAGTCGTATAGCTGTTCGCAGCTCTTGCTCCAGTCTATGCGGCAGGTGTCGCGAAAAATCTTCGGCGCAGGACGAAGCTCGCCATCGTACATACTCGCCTGAGTGCGCGCCACAGCCTCGCCGCGAACGATGGAGCGAACAGTATCGACAACCGTCTCGCCGCCAACCATCATCAGCTTGTCGTGCAGAGTGCCCGCATCGTCAGTGTCGGTAATCTCAACCTCGCGCTGCATAATAACGTCGCCTGTGTCAATCTCGTGTTTCAGGAAGAAGGTGGTAACGCCGCTCACTTTGTCGCCGTTGATGATGGCCCAATTTATGGGCGCTGCGCCACGATACTGAGGCAACAGCGAAGCGTGCAGATTGAAAGTACCCAGACGGGGCATGTTCCACACACTCTCGGGCAGCATACGGAAGGCAACGACTATCTGAAGGTCGGCGCCCCACGCTGCAAGAGCAGCCTGAAACTCCTCGTCCTTCAACGACTCGGGCTGCAACAGCGGCAATCCTTGCTCAAGAGCATACTCCTTTACGGGGCTCATAAGCACCTGATTGCTGCCGCGACGAGTGATTATCCTGTCGGGCATTGTAACCACGCCCACCACCGTAAAGCCGCAATCGGCGTCACGCTGCTCCACCTCGCGCAGAGAGCGCAGGGGCTCCACAGCAAAGTCGGGAGTACCTATATATACTATACGAAGTTTCTCTTTCATATTCTTTTAATCTGATGTAAAATCCAACAAAGTTTTTCTGTACGCACTGAATATCGCCGATTTTGAGACAAAGCCAATGTAGGTTCCATCAACATCCTCGACCGGGAGATTCCATGCTTTTGTATCCTCGAACTTTTTCATCACCGTCTCCATAGATTCCTCGATACCCAGACGCGCGGGAACAGGCTTCATCAATCCTGCAACATTGTAGCGATGATAAAGTTCCTGGCGGAACATAATATGTCTGATGTCGTCAAGATAGAGAATACCCACGAGCCTGTTTGCGCTGTTCAGCACAGGGAAAATATTGCGTTTGGTCTTTGCAACCACAGCCACAAGAGAGGCAAGATCCATGTCAGGATTAATCTTCATAAAGTTGCGCTCGATGACATCCGAAACTTTAAGAATCGTGAGCACCGCCTGGTCTTTGTGGTGGGTGATGAGCTCGCCACGCTGCGCCAGACGCACAGCATAGATATTATTCTTGTCAAAGACGCGCACCGTAAGGTAGGAGCTTACCGACACAACCATCAGCGGCAGGAAGAGAGCGTAACCACCCGTAAGCTCGGCAATGAGAAAGACTCCCGTGAGCGGAGCATGAAAGACTCCGGACATCAGTGCTGCCATTCCAAAAAGAGCAAAGTTCACACACGAAAGGTCGGTCGCAAGAAACGACTGGTTGCACAATGACGAAAAGAGGTAGCCCGAAATACAGCCGAGGAAAAGGCTGGGCGCGAAAATACCACCACAACCGCCACCGCAGTTGGTAACCGTCGAGGCCACTGCCTTCGAGAGTATCACGAAGAGCATGAACAGCAACAGCAATTTAGGATAGCCGTAGAAGAATGAATTATTGAGCACTTCGTACGGGTCGGAGCCGTTGATGAGGGTGTTTATCGTGTGGTAGCCCTCGCCATAGAGCGGCGGGAAAAGGAATATCAGAATGCTGAGCACCGAGCCTCCAAGAAGCAGTTTCTTGTAGGGATTCTCAATCTTACGGAAGAAACGCTCGATGGCGGTCGTCACGTGTGTAAAGTAGAGAGAAATAAGGCCGCAGACTACGCCCAAAAGCACCACGTAGTGCACGCGCGTAATTTCAAAGGCCTTGTCGGGCTGAAAGTCGAACATCGCATCGGTGCCCGTGAACATATAGGCAAGCGTCGCGGCCGTGACACTCGAAATGAGCAAAGGCAACAGCGACGACATTGTTAGGTCGAGCATCAGCACTTCGAGTGTAAAGACCAATCCCGCAATGGGAGCCTTGAAGATTCCCGCAATGGCGCCGGCTGCTCCGCAGCCCAGCAACAGCATCATCACCTTCTTCTCCATGCGGAAGAAATTACCCAGATTGGAGCCTATGGCCGCACCCGTAAAGACGATGGGCGACTCGGCTCCCACCGAACCACCGAATCCGATGGTGACACCGCTGGCTACCAGCGACGACCACATATTGTGCTTCTTAATCTGTCCCTTGCGGCGCGAGATTGCATAGAGCACCTTTGTAACACCATGGCTGATGTCGTCGCGCACAATCTTGCGAATGAAGAGTCCCGAGAAAAAGATACCGATTACAGGATAGATAAGGTAGAGCAAGTTTCCCGAAAAGACGCTGAAGCCGCTCGTGAGCATCTCCTGAATAAACTCGATAAGATGTTTCAAGGTGAAGGCTGCGAGTGCCGAAATTACACCCACAAAGAAGCTCAAGATAAGCACGAACCTATTTTGAGGAATATGTTTCTCGCGCCACTCGAAAAAGCGGTCGAGCATAGACTTTTCACCCTCTTTCATTGTCTTATAACTGTAACTACTCCACTCTCGGAGAGTTTGATGATACTCGAAGGCTTGGGCGAGCCCTTCTCAAGCTGTTTGTAGTTCACCACATAATCCACCGCCGCCACAATTTCGGGGTCAATCTCGGCAAAGTAGCGGGGAGTGGGCTCACCGCTGATGTTGGCCGATGTTGAGACCACCGCACGCTGGAAACGGTAGCAGAGCTCTTTCGAGAAAAGCTCCGACGTTACTCTGATGCCCACACTGCCATCCTCGGCAATGAGGTTGGGTGCAAGGTTGCGTGCACCATCATATATAATTGTCAGCGGCTTTGTGGTAAGCTCTATAAGATCCCACGCAACAGCCGGGATTTTCGCCACGTAGCGCACAATTCTGTCGGGCGAGTCGACAAGCAGCAACATTGCCTTGTTGTCGACGCGACGCTTAATTTCGTACACTCTTTTGACAGCCTCTTCGTTTGAAGCATCGCAACCGATGCCCCACACAGTGTCGGTGGGGTAAAGAATAACCCCGCCTTTGCGCATAACCTCGATGGCGCGCTTGGCCTCATCTGCTATTGTTCCCATCCTTTTATATATTAGAATTCACTTGTAAAATGGAATCTTATGCTCTTAAAATCATTCTGTGCCATCTGCAACACATAGTTGCTGTCGGCGAGGAATACGTCGCGACCCTCAATATCCTTGGCCATATATTGGTACTTGCGTTTCTTGAAGTTCTCGAGCTCAACCTCGTCGTCGCTTTCTATCCAGCAGGCCTTGTAGAGGTTCACAGGCTCCCAGCGACACTTTGCATTGTACTCGTTCTCGAGACGGTACTCGATAACCTCGAACTGCAGCTGTCCCACTGTTCCTATGAGCTTGCGGCCATTATGCTGGTTCACGAAAAGCTGTGCAACACCCTCGCCCATAAGTTGGTCGATACCCTTTGCAAGCTGTTTGGTCTTCATGGGGTCGGCATTCTCAATGTATTTGAACATTTCGGGCGAGAAGCTGGGAAGGCCCTTGAAGTTGAGCATTTCTCCCTCGGTGAGCGTGTCGCCAATCTTGAAGTTTCCTGTGTCGGGCAAGCCTATGATGTCGCCGGGGTAAGCCTCGTCGATAGTGCTCTTGCGCTGCGCCATAAACTGTGTGGGCGACGAGAAACGCATATCTTTTCCCAGACGCACGTGGCGGTAGGGAGCGTTGCGCACGAATTTTCCCGAACATATTTTGCAGAATGCGACGCACGAACGGTGGTTGGGGTCGATGTTCGCTGTAATCTTGAAGATGAAGCCTGTGAACTTGGGCTCTTCGGGTGATACAATGCGACCCTCGGCCTGCACGGGACGGGGAGAGGGAGCAATCTTCACGAAGCAGTTGAGAAGCTCCTGAACACCGAAGTTGTTCAATGCCGAGCCGAAGAATACGGGGGCAACCTGCGCATCAAGATAGCTCTGAACCTCGAATTCGGGGTAAACACCCTCGACAAGTTCAAGGTCGTCGCGCAATTTTGCTGCAAGATCCTCGCCTATATTGTCGTCGAGCTCTTTGCTGTTCACGTCCACTGCCACCTTCTCTGTCACACGCTGCTTGTTGGGAGTGTAGAGGTCGAGCTTCTGCTCGTAGATATTGTATACACCCTTGAAGCGTGAGCCCTGGTCGATGGGCCAGCTGAGCGGACGCACGGAAATCTGAAGCTCATTCTCGAGCTCGTCGAGAAGGTCAAAGGGGTCGCGGCCCTCGCGGTCCATCTTGTTCACAAAGACAATCACGGGAGTGTTGCGCATGCGGCACACAGACATCAGCTTGCGTGTCTGCGCCTCGACACCTTTCGCGCTGTCAACAACAATGATTACGCTGTCCACAGCTGTGAGTGTGCGGAAAGTATCCTCGGCAAAGTCCTGGTGACCGGGAGTGTCGAGGATGTTTATCTTGTAGCCCTCGTAGTCGAACTCCATCACAGAGGTTGTCACCGAAATTCCACGCTGTTTCTCAATCTCCATCCAGTCGGATGTTGCCGATTTTTTAATTTTGTTAGACTTTACGGCACCCGCCACCTGTATCTGGCCTCCAAACAGCAGCAGTTTCTCGGTAAGAGTGGTCTTACCGGCGTCGGGGTGGGACACAATGGCAAACGTTCTTCTTCTTCCTATCTCTTCTTGTACATTCATAGTAATTTCAATTTTAAAAATTCAACAGCGCGCCCGAAAGGCGCGCATCCGACCATTCTCACTTGTTAAACTTCGTCGTCCTCGAGTTTCAGGCGTCCCGCCTCGTCCTCGCCATAGTACAGCGACAGCATGGAGATAAATTTGCTTATTTCGGCAGTCGCCTTCAGCGTCTCCTCGCTTATTTCGCGTTTCTGCAACTTCATCATCCACACCATATACAGGGCGTCGAAGCAGTTCTCGAGCTCGGGCTTTTCCTGTCCGTTGCTCTTTGTGCGGAACTCCACTATAAACGGCAGCGCCTTGTAATATGCAGCCGAATAGAAGGGCACCTTGGGCGACTCCAAGAGACGCAGATGAAGGTCGGTGAGCATTATTATTGTATTCTTGTTTATCTGCAGATGGCCCGACTGTGCGACACCCTCGGTGCGCATCATTTCCACGAGATTGCCGTACCACTCTGTAAGCTGTGCCCTATCGTCGTCGCTGAGCCCATAAGCAGAAATAACATTATTCTTAATACTGTCGAGAGAGAGATTATTGGCTCTTATCAAGTCCTCGACCTGCCACATATACAGCAGATACTCTGCTATATTTTTCTTTCTTAATTCTTTGGAAACAAACAAAGCCTTAGTATTTTAATGGAACGAATATATTCCTGTCAGAAGCAATATCACACTCACTAACGAAGCTGTTATCACCACAGCACCGATGATGCGGTTGATTATCCATATTCCGCGAACATCGAAACGGTTGCGCAGTTTATTCACCGCATATGTAATGAAAAGCCACCACAGCACTGCACCGCCAAAGATTGAAAGATAGCCTATCACCTGCTCGTAGTAGGGAAGGTCGGGCAGCATGAAGGACAATGGGGTGAACATTGCGAGGAACAAGAATATTATCAAGGGATTGGTGAGTGTAAGACCAAAGCCTGTAAGTGCGTTGCGCACCAGATTACTGCGATTGTGACTCACCTTTATTGTATTCTTTGCAGGATTGGTGCGATAGGTGTAGATTCCGAAGAAGAGCAGCATCACACTGCCGCACAACTGCAGCCAGAAGAGATTGCGCTCGTTGTGGATAAAGTCGTAGATGTACGACAATCCGTAACCGGTTATTACTGCGTAAATAATGTCGCTGACTGCAGCGCCGCAACCTGTCACAAGGCCATACATTCGCCCCTTGTTGAGTGTTCGCTGCACACACAACACACCTACCGGCCCCATGGGAGCCGATGCCACAATTCCTATGATGATACCTTTTACAACAATTTCGAGTATCGACATCTGCGCTACAAGCTGCTGCAAAAAGTCATTCTGCTGTATAAATTCGTTAATTTCATTCATCTTTGCAAAGATACGACAAACGAGCGAGAAATATGAAGCTTGCTTCGATATTTTTCGCAGCGAGTGAAATATATTTTCGAGCTTTTGCTCAAAGATACGATAAACGAGCGAAATAAAATCAAGCTCGCTTGATTATTTTACAGCGAGTGCAACATATTTTCGTCGTTTACGACAAAGATACAATAAACGAGCGAGAAATATGAAGCTTGCTTCGATATTTTTCACAGTGAGTGAAATATATTTTCGAGCTTTTGCTCAAAGATACGACAAACGAGCGAAATAAAATCAAGCTCGCTTGATTATTTTACAGCGAGTGCATCATATTTTCGTCATTTACGACAAAGATACAATAAACGAGCGAGAAATATGAAGCTTACTTCGATATTTTTCGCAGCGAGTGAAATATTTTTTATCACTCACAATAAAGACAGCAAAAAAACGGGCCCTGCAAGAAAAGCTGCAGGGCCCGTTTTTACTATGAAACAATAAGTTATTATCAGCTGATGAAGAGCAATTCGCGGTATTTGGGAAGCGGCCACTGCTCGTTATCGATGACAAGTTCGAGCTTGTCCACATGTTCTCTAATCTCCTCGAGCATGGGAGCAACAGTATCGTGGTAGGCAACAGCCTTTTCGCGCTCGATGGCGATGCGGTTGGCCACCTTGCGGCGCTCGACCATCGCACCCACCATTCTTTTAATTTCAGAAATATGCATCGCAATCTCTTTCACGGTAGCAATATTTTCGGCCGAGTATTTATCACCCTCCTCCTTTCCAAGCACCGTCTCCATCTTTATGATGTTGTCCAGGAGCGAGCTCTGATACTTCATCGCCGTGGGCACAATGTGGTTGAGTGCAAGGTCGCCAAGCACGCGCGCCTCAATCTGCACCTTCTTCGTGTACATATCCCATTTAATCTCGTTGCGGGCTTTGAGCTCAGTCTCACCCATCACCTCCATGCGCGCAAACATGTCTATGCTTGCGGGCTCAAGATAGCGGTCGAACACCACAGGCGCACTCGACTCGCAGTCGAGGCCGCGTGCGGCAGCCTCGGCCTTCCACTCGTCAGAGTATCCGTTACCGTCGAAGCGGATGGGCTTGCTGTATTTTATATATTTGCGCAACACACTCACAAGAGCATCCTCTTTTGTAGCACCACCCTCGATGAGCGCATCAACCTCGCTCTTGAAAAGCACAAGCTGCTCGGCCATTGCTGTGTTCAGGGCAATCATCGCCGATGCACAATTGGCCTCGGAGCCTACGGCGCGGAACTCGAATCGGTTACCTGTGAAGGCAAAGGGCGAAGTGCGGTTGCGGTCGGTATTGTCTATAAGAAGCTCGGGAATCTGAGGAATATTCAGACGAAGCTCGCGCTTGCTGAGAATTTTCACAACATCGTCGGTTGTCTCCATATGGTCGAGTACCGAAGAGAGCTGCGAGCCGAGGAAGCTCGAGATTATCGCAGGAGGCGCCTCGTTCGCACCCAGACGATGGGCATTTGTCGCCGACATTATACTCGCCTTCAGGAGTCCATTGTGACGATAGATGGCGGCGAGGGTGTTCACCACAAAAGTGATGAAGCGGAGATTTTCTTTGTCGCTCTTTCCGGGAGCCATCAGCAGAGTGCCATTGTCGGTACCCAGCGACCAGTTATTGTGCTTACCCGAGCCGTTCACGCCTTTGAAAGGCTTCTCGTGCAGCAGCACTATAAAGCCGTGCTTGCGGGCAACAACCTTCATCAGCGACATTATTATCATATTGTGATCCACGGCTAGGTTACACTCTTCGTAGATGGGCGCAAGCTCAAACTGGTTGGGAGCAACCTCATTGTGGCAGGTTTTTGCGGGAATTCCCAGCTTCAGAGCCTCGACCTCGAGGTCGGTCATGAAGGCCGCCACGCGCTCGGGAATCGAGCCAAAATAGTGGTCGTCAAGCTGCTGATTCTTGGCACTGTCGTGTCCCATAAGTGTGCGACCAGTCATTTGAAGGTCGGGGCGCGCAAGGGCCATATCCTCGTCTACAAGAAAATACTCCTGCTCCCAGCCAAGATAGGTAATCACCTTTTTCACGCTCTTGTCAAAGTAGTGGCAGACATCGGTCGCAGCCTTGTCCACCGCGCGAATAGCCTTAAGCAGAGGAGCCTTATAGTCGAGAGCCTCGCCTGTATAAGAGATAAAAATTGTGGGCACGCAGAGTGTGTCGCCAATGAGAAAAGCAGGAGAGGTGGGGTCCCACGCACTGTATCCGCGAGCCTCGAAGGTGCTGCGGATTCCGCCGTTGGGGAAAGAGGATGCGTCGGGCTCTTGCTGAACAAGCAGCTTACCCGAGAATTTCTCTATCACTCCACCTTTACCATCGTGCTCAACAAAAGCATCGTGCTTTTCGGCAGTAGTCTCGGTGAGCGGGTGGAACCAGTGAGTATAGTGGGTAGCACCCCTCTCTATTGCCCAGCGCTTCATTCCCTCGGCAACGCCGTCGGCAATGGAAACATCGAGCGTCGCTCCATTGTCGATAACATCGATGAGCTTCGCATATATATCACTCGAAAGATATTTGAACATCTTTTCGCGATTGAACACGTTCATTGCAAAATAGTCGGACGGACGACCCTCGGGCACTGTAGGCTTTACAGGTTTCTTGTTAAACGCATCGCGTACAACGTCGAATCTTAATTTTGACATAGTAATATTTTAATTTCAAAATACATTTATGGCCACAATAACATTTTTGACAATATTTTTTATCGCAACCACATTTACACTAGCTGTTGTCTGCAAAGATACTAACAGCAAGAGACAGATGAAAGAAATTTTCAAAAATTCCACTCACTTTTAAGAAAAAAATCGAAAAAGAGGGGCGCATTCTTAAATTTGCGGGCACTTTTATCGGCAAAATCACGAAAAAACGTGGAATTTTCCAAAAATGCGGGCAAAGGCCACAAAATAGCAAAAGAAATTACGGCCACATTAAACATCCACACAATCCAACATTTTTGTAAACTATTTTCAATCGAAAACTAAAAACCCGGCCCCATAAAAATCGCCAACAATATGTAAGGTTGCATAAAAGTGAGAGAAAAAAGTGGCCGCCATACGCACGATATTTGTTTAAATATCAAAAAAAGAGCGTATACGAGGCAAATTATAAGCAACATTATTTATTTTAAATAATATGATTCATTATCTTTGCAGATGCGCCATTATAAAATGAGAAATATGGACAACAATATAAAAACAACCGACGCAACGAAAAACCCGTTGCTGCAACCATACACCACCCCCTTCGAGGCAATCCCTTTCGACAAGATAGAGGTTGCCCACATTCTGCCTGCAATAAAGGCGGGAATCGAAGAGGAACAGAGGGAGATTGCCGCAATAACCAATAACGGCGAAGCCCCCACATTCGAAAACACCATCGTCCCCTTTGAGAAGAGCGGGGCGACAACCTCCAAAGTAACGAGCGTGCTCAACACTTTCATGAACGTGCGCAACGACGAGGAGATACAGGAGCTCTCCGAAGAGGCCTATTCACTGCTCACCGAACACAGCAACAACATCTATCTTGACGAAAAACTCTTCGCGAGAATAAAGGCCGTGCACGACAATGCCGACCCCACGCTCAACGGCGAGCAGCAACGTCTGCTGCAGACAATATACGATAGTTTCGTCAGAGCGGGTGCCAATCTCGACGAGACACAGAAAGAAAAATACCGCGAGCTCACACAAAAGCTCAACAAGCTGGAGCTTAAATTCCAGGAAAATACCCTGAAAGAGACCGACAGCTTCAGCCTTCACATCACCGACGAGAAAAAGCTTGACGGACTGCCCGCAACCCTCATAGAGTCGGCGGCAGTGGCAGCAAAAGAGGCCGGAAAAGAGGGATGGATTTTCACTCTGCACCGCCCTAGCTACGTACCTTTCATGTGCTTCAGCACACAGCGCGACCTGCGTCAGAAGCTGTACATGGCCTATAGCTCATTGGGAGCAAAAGGCGACGAATACGACAACAGGGCACTCGTCGTGCAGATAGTAAACGCACGCCTGGAGCTTGCCAACCTTTTGGGCTACAACACCTACTCGGACTATATAACCTCGCAGCGTATGGCCCAGAGCACCGACAATGTATTCTCGTTGTTGGGCCGCCTCACATGGTCGTACCTGCCAACCGCCCGCCGCGAGACTGACGAAATAAGAGAGCTTGCACGCGAAATTGAGGGCAACAATTTTGAAATGATGCCTTGGGATTTTCTCTACTACTCCGAGAAACTGAAGCAGAAGAAACATTCGCTCGACGATGAAATGCTGCGTCCCTACCTTTCGCTCGAACAGGTGCTGCACGGCATTGCCAACCTTGCGACACGTCTCTACGGAATCACCTTCCGCAAGAACGACGAGATTCCCGTATATCACCCGGACGTGAGAGTGTTCGAAGTTTACGATTTCGACGGAAAATTTCTCGCCCTGCTCTACTGCGACTTTTTCCCACGCAAGGGAAAGCGTTCGGGAGCGTGGATGGACTCCATAAAAGGACAATACAAGGACAAGGATGGCACCGACCACCGTCCACACGTCACACTGACGACCAACGCCACAAAGCCCACACCAGGAAAGCCGGCGATGCTGACGATAGACGAAGTGAACACCCTGCTGCACGAATTCGGCCACTGCCTGCACGGAATATTCTCGGACGTAACATACGAAAGCCTGTGCAGTCCCGACGTTCTTTGGGATTTTGTGGAGCTTCCCTCGCAGATAATGGAGAATTTCACCACACTGAAAGAGTTCCTCAACACCTTTGCCTTCCACTACGAGACAGGCGAGACAATCCCCGACGAACTGCTGCAACGAGTGAACGACGCACGCAACTTCAAGGCAGGATACAACTGCATACGTCAGGTGGGGCTGGGCCTCATCGACCAAGCATGGCACAATATTTCAAAGCCCTTCGACGGCGAAGTACTCATTTACGAGCAGAAGGCCATCGAAGCACTGAAACTGCTGCCCGAGGTTGCAGGAACAGGAATCACCCCGCAGTTCAGCCACATAATGACAGGCGGATACTCGGCCGGATATTACAGCTATAAATGGGCCGAAATGCTCGACGCCGATGCCTTTGCGCTCTTCAAAGAGAATGGCACATTCTCGACAAAGATTGCGCAATCGTTCCGCGACAATATTCTTGCACGCGGCAACAGCGAACACCCGCAAGTACTTTACAAGAGATTCCGCGGAAGCGAGCCGCGTCTCGACGCAATGTTGCAGCGCGACGGAATAGACACTATATGCCCCCACTTATGATAAAGACAAAAATCATATTACCGCTGCTGCTCCTTTCGTCGCTGCTCGTCGCGTGCGACAAAGGCGACGACCTCAGGGAGATTTTCCTGTCCCCCACGTGGAAGCTATCGTTCTTCCAGGAGGGCAGTCAAAAAGTCTCCCCGGCGAACAATTCGTCGTACACACTGAAGTTCTACGACACTACATTTGCGTTCACCACCAAGAGCGGCACCACAATCACAGGGTATTGGCAGGCCGATAACAAAGAGCGCACCTTCAGCTGTTCGCAGGTGAGAGTGAGCAACGGCTCCATCGATGGGGACGACACTGCCCGACGAGCCGAGAAAATATTTAAAAATGCACGATACTACGAAGGAGACAGCAACTATCTAAAGATAATGATACAGAAAAACTCCTTCATGCAATTTCACAACAAATAGACTATGGAGAATATTGAAAAGAAACAGGCCGAACTTGACCTCAGATACATACGCATGGCAAAAATATGGGCCGAAAACTCATACTGCAAACGCCGTCAGGTGGGTGCCATCATCGTAAAAGACAAAATGATAATCTCGGACGGATACAATGGAACACCCTCGGGATTCGAGAATATATGCGAGGACGAGAGCGGACTCACAAAGCCCTATGTGCTGCACGCCGAGGCAAACGCAATTACAAAAATAGCCCGTTCGGGCAACAACAGCGACGGAGCGACACTGTACGTGACAGCCTCGCCCTGCATCGAGTGTGCCAAGCTCATCATTCAAGCGGGCATCAAGCGTGTAGTCTACTCCGAGGAGTATCGCCTGAAGGACGGAATAGAATTGTTGCAGAGAGCAGGCATCGAGGTTGTTCTTTCGAAAGAGGATTAAAATAGCAATATACAGATGAAAAAATATCAGCCTACATTATACGTACTTGTAGCACTTTTGGGAGTGCTCACAGGTATCTACATTTCCAAGAAAGAGAGCATAGAGAAGGTCTTCTACAGTTTCAACAAAGTGGACGAGCTTATGGGCCTCGTACACAGCAACTACGTCGATTCATTGAGCATGGAGGATATTATAGAGCAGACAATGCCCAAGATACTCACCGAGCTCGACCCCCACAGCACATACATTCCCGCAAAGGACCTCGAAGCCACAAACGCCGACCTCAAGAGCAGTTTCAGCGGAATAGGCATCAGATTCATCATTCAGGATGATACGATACACGTGAACGAGGTTATACGCAAAGGCCCGTCCGAGAAGGTGGGACTGATGCCCGGCGACCGCATCGTTACAATAAACGACACTCTTTTCGTGGGAAAAATATGCACCAACGACGAAGCGATGAAACGTCTGAAAGGCCCCAAAGGCACAGAGGTAAAATTGGGCATCAAGCGCTACGGCGAAAAGGAACTGCTCAGTTTCTCCATCATACGCGACAACATTCCCTTGGAGAGTATCGAGGCTGCATACATTATAAACAATAGATGGGGCTACGTGCAGGTCGACCGTTTCGCCGAGAACACCTTCGCCGAGCTTATCATTGCTCTCGCACGTTTCCAGTTCCGCGGATGCGACGGAATCATCATGGACCTCAGAGGCAACGGCGGCGGCTGGATGGGCATCGCCCTGCAGATGGCCAACGAGTTTCTGCACAAGGGAGACATGATTGTCTACACAGAGGGCCGACACCACCCGAAAGTTATTGAATATGCAAACGGAAGCGGCAATTTCATGGAGACTCCGCTTGTGGTGCTCACCGACGAGTCATCGGCCTCGGCCAGCGAGATTTTCGCGGGAACGATACAGGACAATGACCGAGGCACCATCATCGGACGCCGCACATTCGGCAAAGGTCTCGTGCAGCAGCCTTTCGAGTTCAGCGACGGCTCGGCCGTGCGTCTGACAATCGCCCGCTACTACACTCCCTCGGGTCGCTGCATACAGAAACCCTATGAGAAGGGCGACAACGAAGCATACGAAATGGACATTGTCAACCGTTACGAGCGCGGAGAATTTTTCTCACAGGACAGCATCCACCAGAATGACAGCCTCGCCTATAAGACCCGTCTGGGACGCACCGTCTATGGCGGCGGAGGAATAATGCCCGACATTTTCGTATCTTCGGACACCACGGACGTAACATCATATTACAGCCAGGCTGTTTCGCGCCGACTGATTATGCAATATTGTCTGCGCTACAGCGATGCCCACCGTCAGGAGCTTTCAAATTACGAGACATGGGAGTCGATGCTTGAGTATCTGCAGACACAGCCGCTCCTCGACGAATTTGTTGCATTCGCCGAGAAGAAAGGACTGAAGCGCCGCTACAATCACATTATGAGGTCGCGCCGACTCATTGAGCGTTCAATCTACGCGAACGTCATCTACGATATTCTGGGAATGCTTGAGCACGTGAAATATATAAACACATTCGACCCCACAGTGCTCAAGGCTGTCGAAGTGCTCGAGGAGGGAAAGGCCTTCCCCACTGCACCCGAAGAGAAAAATTAAGTTCACTCATATAATAAAAGAATCAGGCTGCGTCGCGACACAGCCTGATTCTTTTATTATTGCTTCTCGGTTACCCGAATATACGCATAAATTCCTGCTCGAAATTGGGAGTGAGCACTCCCCCGCCGATGGCCGCACGAATCTCTTCGATGCTCCAGAAACGTCCGCCGTCAAGCTCATCGCTGGGGACAATCTCGCCATCGTATGTAGTGCGGAACACATGAACAAACTCCTTCTCGCGCTCACTCTCAAAGACGTAACGCTGCAAAAATTGAGGCTCAAAATCGGTGAGCCCAACCTCTTCGCGCACCTCACGCACGAGAGCCTCTTCTATCGTCTCGCCAAAATCCACGTGACCGCCAACGGCCGTGTCCCACTTTCCCGGTTGAATATCCTTCCACAAAGGTCGCTGCTGCAGATAGATGCGCCCCTCGGAGTCGAAAAGATGAAGATGCACCACCGGATGCAACAGTTTGCTGCCATCGTGACACTCGCCGCGCGTTGCACTGCCCACTACATTCCCCTGCTCGTCGACAATGGGGAAAATCTCTTTATTGTTGTCCTTTTTCATGCTGCAAAGATAATACAAGCCTGCGAAACAAACAGATTGCCCCGAGATTTTTTATCGAAACCCCGAAGCAATCCTCCTTACAACTAACACATTTTATTTTCAGTTTACAAGCTCTCGCCGAAGTCCTTGCGGAATTTCTCGGCCAGCTGCTCCTGCCAATATCCTTTCTCTTTCAGACGACCCGAGAAGAAACGAAGCACCGTAGGCTCCTCTACCCATTCGAGTCCGCCGATGAGCGAGCGGTTGTCCCAAAGCCATTTTACACGGTCGGCAACATATTTAAGCTGCGAAAGTGTGTACACGCGACGGGGAACTGCAAGACGCATAAGCTCGAGCTCAGAATAAGGCTCGGTGCCGTCGGGGTTGCGCTGTTCGGAGAGTGTGCCGCGCTCCATTCCTCGAATACCACCGGCTATGTAAAGAGCAGCGGCTACCGCAGCAGCAGGATACTCATTGTGGGGAAGGTCGGGGACAAAGGCTCCTGCATTCAGGTGACAGCCGAGGCCTCCGGCGGGAAGAATCACAGGCACTCCGTAGTCGTGCAGTTCTTTTGCAAGATAGTTTATAAATTCGGGGCCCTGATTGATGTACTCCATGTCAAGGCTCTCGTAAAGGCCCTGCGCCATTGCCTCCATTGTACGCACGTCTATGCCTCCATAAGTAAGGAATCCCTCGTAGAGAGGAATATACTCGACCATCATCTTTGTGTATTTAGGATCTTTGCTGGTGATGATGCCACCCTTTGCGAATCCCAACTTGCGAGCCGAGAAGTAGATAATATCAAAATGGTCGGCAAGCAGATGATAGATAGACTTTACCTCCATATATTTGCAGCGAGCCTCGCGAGTCTTCATAAAATAAACATTATCCTGAAGCAGCGATGCGTCGAGCACACTGATTATTTTATTCTCGTGGCAGATATCTGTAACCGCAAGCATATTTTCGAGCGACACAGGCTGGCCGCCGATGAGGTTGGTACCGGCCTCTACGCGCACGAATGCAACATTCTCGGCACCCTTTTCCTTGATAGTCTCGCGCAGCTTCTCAAGGTCAAAATCGCCTTTGAAAGGATCATCCGACTGAGGCTCGAGGCCCTTCTCGGCCACAAGTTCCTCTACCGCTCCACCCATACGGGTAATATGGGCCTTGGTGGTCGTAAAGTGGAAATTCATCAATGCCGACTGTCCGGGCTTCACAAGTGCCGACGCGAGGATATTCTCGCAAGCGCGACCCTGGTGCGCAGGAAGAACATTATCTGTTCCGAACACCTCTTTTACGGCAGCCTTCACACGGGTAAATGTCTCGGAGCCCGCATAAGAGTCGTCGGCACGCATCGACGCAGCCATCTGCAGGTCGGTCATTGCATTCACGCCCGAGTCGGTGAGCATGTCAAGATAAATGTCGCGATTCTGCAGAAGAAAAGTATTGTTGCCCGCCTCCTGAATTCTTTTCAGACGCTCCTCGACGGGAAGAAGCGAGAGTTTCTGAACCATACGCACCTTGTGCATTTCGAGTGGCACCTGATTCTGTGCCTGGTAAAATTTCACTGCCATAATCTTATTTTTTTACTTTATTTTTGTTTGTTACTTTTACTGTCATCTGCCGCTTCATCCGGCTGATGGGCGCAAATGTATCATCTATCTGTAACACTACAGTTACTCATTTTACTGATAAAAATACCTTTTTTACTTTTTCGCAAAATTTCTACCCTTTTCAAATACCATTATTACAGATTTTCGGGAAAGTATAACTATATTTGTACCACATTTACCGACAAATATGATAAGAAAGATAGAAAACATAGAGCAGTTCAACCGATTTTTCGGGCAACCTACGTACCACGCGCAGGTGAGTGTGTGCAATCTTGCCGACGCCGACCCCTCGTTTTTCGAGCCTACAGATTTTGGAATGTACTGCGTAGTTGTAATGGATGCCGACTTTGGAGAACTGCGTTTACGCGACTCCTGTCTACGCTACCAGCCGGGAACAGCCTTCACCATGAAGCCCGGCCATGTGATGAGCATGACCCTCGACCCCAATGTGCACCCCAAAGGGTGGATGCTTGCCTTCCGCCCCGACCTTATTATAAATACAGGCCTCGGCAGAGACTTTTACATGTTCAATTTCTTCGATTACGAAGTATTCGAGGCGCTGAAGCTCTACGAGGGCGAGCGACGCATAATGTCCAACTGCTTCAACACCATCCTCACAGAATTGCGCGCGCCCGACGATGAGTTTACGGGGCATATGCTGCGTTTGGGAATAGGCCAGCTGCTAAGCTATTGCCGAAGATTCTACGACCGCCAGTTCGACACGAAGAAGGTGAGGGCATCGGAACTTGTGCGACAGCTTGACTCTATGCTCGACAGCTATCTGACCGATGGCAGCGAACTTCCACGACGTTTCGGCCCGCCGAGCGTAGCATGGTGCAGCGGGCAGTTCCATCTGTCGGCAAACTATTTTGGCGACGTAGTGAAACACGAGCTTGGAATCACCGCCAAAGAGTATATACGCAACAAGATTATGGAAAAGGCAAAGTCGTTGCTTGCCGACCCTCTGCTGTCGATAAACGTCGTTGCATCGCGTTTGGGATTCAACTACCCCAACCACTTCACACGCTTCTTCAGAAACGCCTGCGGAGTCTCCCCGTCGGAGTTCCGACAGAATCTATAATAAAATAAAAAAGTCTCCAAAGTTTGAACTTTGGAGACTTTTTTCGTGTATCGTGAATCTATTTTACCATTCCCATTCGAAACGTTCAATATCCTCTTCGACAAGAGAGCTACCCATCTGCACCTCTACAATCTGCAAGTCGGTCGATGCCTTTATTGCATGCTTCTGTCCCTGGTTGATAACAACAACGTCGCCACGAGAAACGTTGCGTGTCTCGCCATCAAGCACAACCACGCCCTCGCCATCGACAACCGTCCACACCTCTTCGCGGTTATTGTGAATCTGATAGCTTATGTAACGTCCGCTCTTTATCTGCAGCACCTTTGTGAGTGACATATAGCCATCGGAAAATGTGGTGCTGTCGAGCACTCGGTAGCTGCCCCAGCGACGCTCCTCGTACATGGGGCGCGGCGAAAGGTTGTCCACGTAGTTCTTTATATTCTCGCTGTACTCTTTTCCGCAGACAAGAATTCCGTCGGGGCTGCTTGCAACCACAATATCCTTGACACCGTTGCAGAATACAGGCATTCCCAATTCATTTACGACGTGCGTATTCTCTGTCTGCTCGCCAAGAGCCACGTTGCCGATGGCTTTAGACGATAGTTCCTCGGTGAGCGAATTCCATGTACCCAGGTCCTTCCATTTTCCGTTGAAGGGAAGCACCGCCACCGATTCGGCCTTCTCGGCAACCTCGTAGTCGAAGCTTATCTTGGGAAGCTCGCCGTAACGGCTGTGCAGTTCCTCGAACGACGATGCTGTAATATATTTCTCGAGCACATTGACCATGTAGCCCAAACGGAAGGCAAAGACTCCGCCGTTCCAGAAAGCACCTTCGTCGAGAAGAGCCTCGGCACGCTGTACGTCGGGCTTCTCTGTGAAGCGTTTCACGCGGAGAATGCTCTTCTCTGCATCCTCGGGGCAGGGAACAACGTATCCGAATTTCGTCGAGGGGCACGTGGGAGTGATTCCCATAAGCACAAGGTCGGCAGCATTGTTCTCGACAGCTGTAACCATGTCAGCAATAACATCGAAATACTTTGTCTCGGTGTAGGGGTCGCAGGGCATTATCACCACAACCTCGTCGTTGCTACACTTTTTGGCCATTGACAGATAACCTGCCGCGAGCGCAATGGCCGGGAAGGTGTCTCGGCGTTCGGGCTCGGTAACAATATCAACTTCGTCGCCCAACTGGTTGATTATAATGTCGCGCTGCGATGAGTTTGTAGCGATGGTTATCGTACCCGAAAGGCGCGACTCGCCTATCTGACGCACTACACGTTGCACCATTGATTCTGCATCGCCTGCAGGTGACTGCAACAAAGGCAAGAATTGCTTGGAACGTGCATTGTTCGACAAGGGCCATAGACGCTTGCCCGAACCTCCTGACAATAATATTATCTGCATACTTTTTTTTATTTATGCTTATTATCTTTCGGCACGCATGGGATTGTTAAGAAAATCCTCGTATGCTGCCTTAATTCCATCTTTAAGTTCAGTTCTATATTTCCAGCCCATAGCCGCGCTCTTGGAAACGTCGAGCAACTTTCGCGGAGTGCCGTTGGGTTTGGAAGTGTCCCACAGAATTTCGCCATCGTAGCCTATAACCTCGGCAACAAGTTCGGTGAGAGCCTTTATGGTTATCTCCTTGCCTGTTCCTGCATTCACAGTCTCGTTGCCGCTGTAGTTGTTCATCAGGAAAAGGCAGAGGTCGGCAAGGTCGTCAACATAGAGAAACTCGCGCAGGGGTGAGCCGTCGCCCCAGCATGTAACTGTTGAGAGCCCCGCCTCCTTGGCCTCGTGGAAACGGCGGATGAGTGCCGGAAGCACGTGGCTGTGCGTGGGGTGATAGTTGTCGTTGATGCCATAGAGATTGGTGGGCATCACACTTATAAAGTCTGTACCATACTGACGGTTAAGGTACTCGCAATATTTGAGACCCGATATTTTTGCAAGAGCATAGGCCTCGTTTGTAGGCTCGAGCGAAGATGTCAACAGGCAATCCTCTTTCATCGGCTGCGGAGCCAGACGGGGGTATATGCACGAAGAGCCCAGGAACAGCAGTTTCTTGCATCCATTCTGCCACGCAGCGTGTATCACGTTCATTTCGAGAATCATATTCTCGTACATAAAATCGGCAAGAGCATTGCTATTGGCAACAATGCCACCTACTTTGGCTGCTGCAAGAAAGACGTACTCGGGACGCTCGGCAGCAAAGAACTCCTCGACAGCCTGCTGGCGGCAAAGGTCAAGTTCTTTGTGGGTGCGTGTAACAATGTTAGTGTAGCCGTTGCGCTGCAATTCGCGTACAATGGCCGAGCCTACCATGCCTCTGTGTCCGGCAACATATATTTTTGCACTCTTCTCCATCATAAACACACTATTTTACGATGCCCTTCTCAAGATACTCGGCAAGATTGGTGCGTATGCGCTCCTCGGCGCGCTCCACGGCAACCTTTGCCATGTCCGCGTCGACCATTATCTTCACAAGCTGCTCGAAAGAGGTTTTCAAAGGATTCCAGCCAAGTTTCTTGCGTGCCTTTGTGGGGTCACCCCAAAGGTTGACAACGTCGGTGGGACGGAAAAAGTCGGGAGAGACCTCTATGAGCACGCGGCCCGTAGCCTTGTCGATACCCTTCTCGTCGATGCCCTCACCCACAAATTCAAGCTCAATGCCTACATTCTTGAAGGCAAGGTAGCAGAAGTCGCGGACAGAATGCTGTTCGCCGGTGGCAATAACAAAATCCTCGGGCTGGTCATTCTGCAAAATCAGCCACATACACTCTACGTAATCCTTTGCGTAACCCCAGTCGCGCAACGATGAAAGGTTACCAAGATAGAGCTTATCCTGCTTGCCCTGCTTGATGCGTGCGGCAGCAAGAGTAATCTTGCGTGTAACAAAAGTCTCGCCGCGACGCTCCGACTCGTGGTTGAACAAAATTCCCGAGCAGCAGAACATATTATAAGCCTCGCGATACTCCTTTACAATCCAATAGCCATACAATTTTGCAACAGCATAGGGGCTGTAGGGGTGGAAGGGAGTTTCCTCATTCTGAGGCACCTGCTCAACCTTTCCATAGAGCTCGGATGTTGATGCCTGATAGATGCGGCAGGTCGATTCAAGACCACACTGGCGCACAGCTTCGAGTACTCGCAGCACTCCTGTAGCATCTACGTCAGCTGTAAACTCGGGAGCATCGAAACTCACCTGTACGTGGCTTTGAGCAGCCAGATTGTATATTTCGTCGGGGCGAACAGCCGATACAACCTTTATAAGGCTCATCGAGTCGCCCATGTCTGCATAGTGCAAGTGAAAAGAGGGGTGTCCTTCAAGATGGGCAATGCGCTCGCGGAAATCGACCGACGAGCGTCGTATAGTGCCGTGAACATCGTATCCTTTCTCCAAAAGAAATTCGGCCAAGAAAGAGCCATCCTGTCCAGTAACACCTGTTATTAAAGCAGTTTTTGCCATTTTTATATTGTTTGTTTTTACTTTTTCTATTCTAAATATTAAAAGACAAAATTAATACTTTTTTTTCAATAGGCAATATTCCTGTCAATATATTTACAAAAGCTGCAAGGTTGTGCAGATGAAAAAGCAATAACAATAAGCAACGTATATTAGAAAAATTTTCCGGTTTTCTTAATGCCAAGCATCACTCCCCTATTGTTTCCATACAATTCGCCATTGTCAAAAGCAAAAGAGAGCGACGCAGCGAAGCCTTCGGCCCAACGTGGCTCATATGAGAGTTCGAACAATGCCGACAGATTACCTTTTAGTGCAGTGTAAGGAGAATTGTATGTTCCCCAATTATGGCTCTTTGTAAGCAAGGCACGATAGCCTAACTGCTCAAAGGGATTGCCCGAAAAGCCCAGATGGAAAGCCTCGACACGATTGTTGTATATTTTAAGCCTATGATTATTGTCATACAGAGACGAAGTTATCAAAGGAGTACCGATAATCATTCCATACTGCTGCCAGCCGGGATAGGAGTAATGTTCAAAATAATCATCAACGGCACTTATCTGGTCGGGAATTTCATCTGTCGTGTCATTATAGACGGGGCCCGCCTGATCGCGCGAATTGAAATATTCCACAACCACATTCTCAATCCATTTAAACTTTTTCAGTTGAAGTTCGACACCCACGAGGCAATCCTTCCATAATCCATACTCCCAGAACATCCCCGAATGGTCCTCGAACATATGTTCATAATATCCGCGCAGCGACCAATTTTCGGCAGCCCACTTCAACGACAAATGATAACTGCCAATGTGGTTGCCGACAATATTCTGCTGGTCGTACACTGAATAGTTTGCGTCGCCTGCCGAGAATAAAAAGACATCAAAAAAGTCTTTCAATCGCACAGGATTCTCAAAATCGACGCCCGGTTGGTTCATATAATTATACATTTTGCCGCCAAACTGCGACACAAACTGTACTCCACCCTCGTATGTCAGCGGGAAACGCGATTCGTCTCCAACCTTCCAAAAAAGCGACTTTGAATGGTAAAGAATATTTTCTGCATAGCGTGTCGCCTCGGCCGCCCAATCTCGTTGCCACTTTCCGTCCGTAAAGAAGCCATAGGCTATATGGCCTCGCAGAGTGAACAAGCCGTTCGTGCCGAAAAAATCGCGATACTCGGGCACCTCTATTCTCACCTGAGGGATGGGCGCAGCATTGCCCGACTCCACAAGTGCACCGGTGGAGAGAGCCGCGTTTTTCAATTCTCCTGCACGCTGTTTTTTTCCCACACTCAAACACAGCCAACGCCACGAGACATCAGCATAGGCCTGATGCACAAAAACATCGGACGAGAGATTTTTTCCACCCACAACATCAGCTCCATAGTTCAACGACCAATCGCCATTCAATGCCGTTGCTCCATCTGCCCCCAGACGAAGATACCCCCAATTATTATCGAGGGAAGAGATTCCGTTTCTGTTGGCCGACAGCCAGAAAGGAGAAAAATCGCCCGACGAAGCGACGCCTGCCATCTGTGCATTGTAATTGAGCACCGACTGCGCAGAAACATTCAGAAGCAGAAAGCAAAATAGAAGAGTGTGCAAATATCTTTTTATCATATTCAATATCAATCTATGCGGTAAAAAAGAATACCGATGCAAAATTAATCACTAAAATCCGCATCACCAAGATAATTGCAAATATAGCACACATTAAAGAAGAGAGCATAAATTCAACATCACATATTCATATAACCACACTTATTTACGCCCTCTTCCTATGAATATACTTCTCCTAACAAAAAAGGGCGGCTAAATGTTCATTCATGCAAATTATTTTTTTGTGATAATTCTGCACCCTCGCTGCCCGCTGCTGAAAATATCTTTGCAGCAAAAAAAGTATCATGAAAAATCACATTTTATTCAGCAACAGAAATTGGAAGCACGAACTGAGAGTGGAAATAGAGAGGCAGAATGAGCTGCGGAAAGAGGCCGTAGCTGCGGAACGCGACCGCGCCACAGCCGCCGAAGAGAGTTTGCAGGACAAATTCGAGGCCGAAAAGACACGTGCAGCGGCAGCCGACGAGAGGCTCGAAACAAACAAGGCCGACAAAGAGGGCTATTATCAGAAAATGACAAGCGGATTCTCGAACAACCTTGTGGGACGAGGCGAGGGGAAGTCCGCTCAATTCATTTTTCGCACAAGCGGCAGCACCCAATCGATAGAGGACGGCGTTGCGCACATTGAACGCATAAAGGGTAACACCCTCGTGTGGAACCAGCTTGCCCGGGACAAGGGCAGCCACTACGAAAATGAGATTACATTCACAAGCAACGGCGACGGCTCGTACAGCCTGCAGACTGCGCTCGACTCGTCGGTTACAGTGAACACTGCGTTCGAAGTAGCAAGGGCGAGCAACTGCGTCGGACACAAAATCTTAATCTGTGGAGCACCGACAACATCCACAGCTGCCAGCTATTGTCTGAAGAGCGAAGATGGACAAAAGGATACAGGCGACGGAGTAATATTTACATCCTCTATCAACAGCAACGGCATTTTCATCCATGTAGCAAAAGGCACAACCATAAACTCTGCAGCAAAATTCAAGCCTCAGGTATTCGACCTCACACGCATGTTCGGCCCGGGCAACGAGCCTGCAACCGTCGCAGAGTTCCGCAAGCTGTTCCCCGAGGAGTACTACAGCTACAATGCCGGAGAGATGCGCTCGTTCGCTGCCGAGGCCATAGAGACAACAGGCTTCAACCAGTGGAACGAAGAGTGGAAGAATGGCCACTACTCTACGACGAACGGAAATTACGCAAAAGAGACAACAAGAATATGTTCGGACGACCACATACAAATACTCCCCTCAACTGAATATTTCTGCACGTCACCCGTTGCCACGTGGGCACTCTTCTACACAAGCAAAAAAGAGTTTATTGCAGGCTCATATATGCAGATAAACGGGCGCAAGTTCACCACCCCCACTGCTGCGCACTATCTTACATTTTACGTGCAGCCCGAATATGGTGCAACCTACAAGAACGACATCTGCATAAACATTTCACACAGCGGCTACCGCAACGGAGAGTACAAAGAACATGAGAAATTTGTGCGCACACTGCCCATTGCTCAATATTTCCCCGAGGGAATGAGAAGTGCGGGCAGCGTTTGCGACGAGCTCACTGCTCACGAGGCAACAACAAGAGTAGGAGTGAGAGCATACGCTACGGGCGACGAGAATGACTCGGCAGTTACCACCGACGGCACTGTAACTTGCTATGCGTTGGCAAAGGAGGTTGTCGTGAAAATCGACGAGCCTTTGAACCTCGACTACGAAGTGTGCGACTTTGGAACAGAAAAAATCGTCGGAAACAACGTACCCGTAAAAGCCGATATTGTGTATGGGTTCAACGCCGTGGACGTGATAAGAAACAACAATCTGAACATCGACGAGCTTACAGGCGCGCTCGAGAGCACTTTTGCCGACACCCTCACAGACAGCGTAAAAAAACTGAAAAAGGCTTTCGACTTTTCAAATATTGCAATAATGGACGCGCCGCCGACGGCGGCTCCCGCAAGCGACGGATTGTACATAGACGCCATTAACCTGAAGCTCTACATTGCCGCCGGAGGAATGTGGTTCACCATGAATCTGGACGAATATCAAATATAGCCGCAAAAAAAGATGTTGCCCCGCTTATTAGGCGGGGCAACATTATAAAAGCTACTCGAAGCGTATCGCCTTTGTAGGCTCTATGCGCGAAATGAGCATCGACGGCAGCACCAGCATCGCCACCGACAGCAGGAACATCACTATGTTCAAAGGAATGAGCCACCAAGAGAATTCTATGGGCACTCTATCCATATAATACATATCCGCATCGAGTTTCACAATGCCATAATGATACTGCAAAAGAGAAAAGCCGAGAGCAATGACATTTCCCCACAACATTCCCTTACCAATGATGAACATCGCATAGTAGAGGAATATTTTTCTGATGGAGACATCCTGCGAGCCGAGCGCCTTGAGAACACCTATAAGATTACTCTTTTCGAGAATAAGTATCAGCAGGCCCGAAATCATCGTGAAGCCCGCAACACCAAGCACCAGCACCAGAATCACCCACACGGTGCCGTCGAGAATATCGAGCCACGCAAAGAGCGCGGGATTCATCTCCTCCACCGTCTGCACGTAAAGTTTCTCGTAGTTGCGCGAAGCCTCTTCGTCCATCACCCCCACAACCGAGTCTCTCGTCTGCTCAAGAAAATCGTAATCGGTGAGGGCAACCTCGATACCCGTACATTTATCATCGGCCCAAGCGTTGAGACGGCGCACAGTGTAAATATCGGTCAGTGCCACAAGATTGTCCATTTCGGAAAGGTTAGTCTCGTAGAGCCCCTCGACCGTGAAACGGCGCGCCTTCACATTATTCTGCACAAAGTAGATATTCACCTTGTCGCCAACGGTAACTTTCATTCTGTCGGCCACAGCCTTCGACAGAAGCAGCGAGCCCGACGAAGCAGAATCGCCAAACACCGGCAGCTGCCCCTCCTTTAGATAGTCGGCAAAGAAAGAGAGGTCGTAACCACTGCCGACACCTTTTAGTATAATTCCATCAAACTCATCGCCCACGGCAATCAATCCAGGCTTCTGCACATAGGGCTGGGCGTTTCCCACCATCGGGACAGCCTCCAAAGCACGCAGCAGCGAGTCGGTAGCCGTCACAGGCGTCTCGCCCAGCGCGGCTGTTTCGTAGTTGCGCACCTGAATATGCTGACCGAAGCCCACAATCTTCTCGCGCACCTGATGCTTGAATCCGATGACGATGCACACAGAAAGCATCATCACCATGAGACCCACAGCAACGCCCCACTGGGCAATAAGCACAGCGGGCTTCGAAATTCTCTTTTCGCCCTTGCGGGTGGCAAAGAGACGGCGGGCTATAAAAAGTTCAAGATTCATAATTTCATTTTGCGACGGCGAAGATAGTGCAAATAGCTTGTAAGGAAAAATATATGAGGCTGTAAGTTTGATATTTTTTCTCTTCGGGCGCAAGTTTATGGCAAAAGCATTGCCGAAATTCAAATTCAGAGACTATTTTTGCAAAATATTAGAGAGCAGGCAACCTTTGGGCAAGAAAAAAGCAAAGCCGCCCAAAGGGTGCGATTAATGAAAAACAAAATAAAAATATAGAATTATGTTAGAAAGCTGGTTCGAATGTAAAGTAACATACGAGCGTCCCGGAGAGAAAGGTGCAAACACAAAAGTGAACGAGTCGTATCTGATGAAGGATTTTACCTTCTCGAGTGTAGAGAAACGCCTTACAATGGAGCTACAGCCGTTCGTTACAGGAGAGTTCAACATCAACGAAATGAAGCGCGTGAAGTACGGCGAAATTGTAGACACACAGGACGAGAGTGCCGACAAATGGTACAAATGCAAGATTGTACTTGTGACAATAGACGAGTCGAGCGCAAAGGAGAAAAAGACTCCTGTGCTGATGCTTGTAAAGGCCGAGAGCGTGCCCGACGCAATCACACGTCTGAACATTCACATGACCTCATCGGTTATGGATTATGAGCTTACATCTGTAAACAACAGCCCTATTATCGACATTTTCCAGTATCAGTCATTATAATAGAAGATGAGCAGTATAGCCGAAAGACTAGACGCGATACGTGCAACCATCCCCTCGGGAGTGCGTTTGCTCGCAATCTCAAAATACTATCCCTGCGAGGCGGTGATGGAGGCCTACAATGCCGGACAGCGCGACTTTGGCGAGAACAAGGCCCAGGACCTTGTTGCCAAGCAGCAGGCATTGCCTACAGACATCCGATGGCATTTCACGGGACATCTGCAGAGCAACAAGATAAAATATATTGCTCCTTTTGTCTATATGATACACAGCATAGACAGTATGCAGCTGCTGCGTGAAATAGACAAGCATGGGGCAAAGAACAATCGCACAATCCCCTGCCTGTTGCAGATACACATTGCCCAGGAAGAGACGAAGTTCGGCTTTACGCCCGAGGAGTGCCTCGCTATGCTCGCCACCGAAGAGTGGAAAGAGCTGAAGAACATCCACATACGCGGACTCATGTGCATGGCAAGCAACACCGACGACCTGCAGCAGGTAGCAACGGAGTTCAAGGCCGTGAGAGTCCTCTTCGACGAGATTCGCGACAGATGGTTCGCGGGCGACAAAGAGTTCGACACCCTTTCGGCAGGAATGAGCGGCGACTATCTTACAGCCATCGAGGCCGGAAGTACCTGCGTGCGCATCGGCTCGAGCATCTTCGAAGATGAAATTTAGATTATCTGGAAACATATAAAAAAATCAAGAGGTTGCGCTCACGCGCAACCTCTTGATTTTTTATAAGGCACTGCAATTATTTTTCCTTTTTATAACCCTTGTAGGCAAGATAGCCGATAACAAACACCACTACAGCTATAATCACATAACCAATCTCGTGGCTGTACTCTGTGACCCTTTCGAGCAACTGCTCCTCGGTCTCGATTCCGGGCACCGTAGAGAGGTACCAACCGATAGTTGCAAGAACAGCGTTCCAGATGCCTGCGCCCAAAGTAGTATAGAGCAGGAAAGTGCTCATCTTCATCTGTGCAAGACCGGCGGGAATTGAGATCAGCTGACGCACTGCGGGAATGAGACGACCGACAAATGTAGAGAGTGCTCCGCGCTTGTCGAAATACTCCTCGGCGTATTTTACCTTTGCCTCGTCGATAAGACACATGTGCCCTACCCTGCTGTTGGCAAATTTATAGACGATGGGACGTCCCAGCCATTTTGCAAGAAAGTAGTTTATCAATGCACCGAGGTCGGCACCAAGCGTTGCGAAAAGGACAACGAGCAAAATATTCATCTCTCCGTTCACTGCCGCCATATATGCTGCGGGAGGAACAACAACCTCGGACGGGAAAGGAATGAAAGAACTCTCTATAGTCATCAACAGAGTGATTGTAGCGTAGTTAAGGTGGTCGAGACACCACTGAATGAATGCAACTGATTCCATTTTACTGTTTCTATTTTATTTTCTGATACTTACTTTTTAAAAAATCGGACAATCTCGCCCACCAGTAGCACGGGAGAGGTTATTGCGATAATCACTATCCAACTGTGCAGCGACAGAGGGGTAACGTTGAACATTTCCCCGCCGAAGGTAACAATAAGATACTGTCCCACAAGAATGATGAGTGCCACGAAGATGAAGCTGCCGCTGCCCGACATTCCTTTGAACGCCGAACGTCCGGTCATGAATGCCTTTGCGTTGAACATATTCCAGAATTGCAGCATCACAAAGAATGTGAAAAACCACGACTGCTCATAGGCTGTGAGCGCGCCATCGGCATTGAAGTTGTAGAGCACAAGCATCTGCACCGCCACAAAGATAGCTGCCACTAGGAAGATTGTCGTTGCCATGGGCTTTGTGATTATAAAATCGCCGTTCGCTCCGCTTTTGCGGGGACGATCCTTCATTACATCGGCGCTGGGAGGCAGCGAGGCCAGAGCTCCTGCTGCAAAGGTGTCCATTATAAGGTTCACCCACAGCATCTGAGTGATTGTCAGGGGCGAAGAGCTGCCCAAAAGAGAGCCCAGCATCACTATGAAACAGGCTGCCACGTTGATTGTCAGCTGAAAGAGCAGGAAACGCTGTATATTGCGGTAGAGCGAGCGTCCCCACATTACCGCGCGGGTGATGCTGCCAAAAGAGTTGTCGATGATGGTAATGTCGCTCGCCTCTTTCGCCACGGAGGTGCCGTCGCCCATCGAGAGGCCCACCTGCGCAGCCTTTAGTGCGGGAGCATCGTTGGTGCCGTCGCCTGTGACAGCAACCACCGCGTCGGCCTCTTGCAGCAGACGCACCAGACGCTGCTTGTCCATGGGACGCGCGCGACACATTATCTTCAGCCCTGCTACACGTTTCGCAGCCTCGTCGTCGGAGAGAGCCTCAAAGTCGGGGCCTGTGATTATAGAATCTTCGGGAGTATCCTCTTTCCATATTCCTATCTGGCGACCAATTTCGCGCGCAGTGCCGGGAGTGTCGCCCGTTACAATTTTCACATCTACACCCGCATTCAGACAGGTCTGCACAGCCTCGGGAACGTCGGCGCGCACAGGGTCGGAGATTGCCGCAACGCCAAGGAAGCAGAGACCTTCCACGGCCAGACGTCCATCCACATAGGGTGCGTCATTCTCTTCGGCAGCGAGTATTTTGTATGCAAAGCCCAGCGTACGCATAGCCTTATTCTGATATTCGAGCAGCTGCGCCTCGATGGCGGCGCTGCGTTCCGCGGCTGCTACGCAGCCATCGGGGGTGCGCACCACCGCGCAATGTGAGAGTACAATTTCGGGAGCACCTTTTACGTAGAGTACCTTTTTTCCGAGCAGTGGGGAGTCGACCACCGTTGCCATATATTTTCTCTCGGTGGAGAATGTCAGCTGACTGACCACGAAGGCCTCGGAGCGGAGCGGGAGGTAGTCCTCGCCCTGCGCGTCGAGCCACAGGAGAAGAGCCGCCTCGGTGGGGTTGCCGATGGTCTTTGTCTCCCCCGCCTCTTTGTTAAGGTTGGCAGTGGAGTTTACGGCAATGCCCTCTTTCACAAGAATACTCTGCTCATTGTCGGCCAAACGGCCGCCATCAAGAGAATAGAAAGCCGCTTCGTGCACCTGCATGCGATTCTGTGTCAATGTACCGGTCTTGTCGGTACATATTACCGTTGCCGCACCCATTGTCTCGCACGCGTGCATCTTGCGCACAAGATTATTGGTCTTGAGCATGCGGTTCATGCTGAGCGCGAGGCTGAGAGTGACACTCATGGGAAGGCCCTCGGGGACCGATACCACAATGAGTGTGACTGCTATCATAAAGTTATTCAGAAGCTCCGAAATCACAGCCATGGGCACCATCTGTTCCATCGACAGCAGTCCTTTGGCTGTCAGCAAAATGAATGTCAATATCGCAACAACGTAGCCTACCTTGCTTATTACCCCTGCCAACTTTTTCAACTGCACCTGCAGAGGGGTGTCAAGATTATTGTCAATGAGTGAGCCGCGGTGCACCTTTCCATACTCTGTTGCGTCGCCCACAAGTTCCACGAGCATTGTGCCGTAGCCATCGACCACGGTGGTGCTGCGCATAGCCTTGTTCGACGGGTAGGTTGCCTCTTTGTCAAATTCCGCCTCGTTGGTAGTTTTTGAAATTACAGGCTCGCCGGTGAGTGTCGACTCGTTTATCTGCAAAGAGTTTGCCGACAGCAGCACTCCGTCGGCGGGGACCTCGTCGCCAGTGTTCAGCAGCACAATGTCGCCCACAACAATATCCTTGCGCGACACCTGCTGCACCTTTCCCTCGCGCTTCACCGTCACCTGAACATCGTCGTTCACAGTGTTCAGCACCTCAAAAGCGCGTGCGGCCTTCACTTCGAATATAAAGCCGATGGTACTTGCAAGCACTATAGCAAGGAAAATGCCCAGAGGCTCGAGAAAGGCCGAAAAGCCTGCCTGTTCGCCACCCCAGCAATGAACGGCCGAAATTGCCATCGAGAGCAACCACGCCAAAAGCAGGATGCGTATGATGGGGTCCTCGAATTTTTCAAGAAATTGTTTCCACAGAGAGACCTTCTCGGGCGGAGTCAAGATGTTGGCTCCATTCAGACGGCGACTCTCCTCGACCTCTCTGTTCGTGAGGCCACATGCGGGATTAGTTTTCATGCTCAATATCTGTCTATTAATTATCAGCAACAGCCACAATCGCAGCCCGATGGGTGCTTGTGCTCGTCGCCATCAAAAAGATTCAAACGATTCTTGCGTGCATCGTCGAGCGACCTCAGCGCCGACTCCTCGCGAGCGGCCGCCTCGTCACGCAGACGCTGCTGCTCGTCGCGCAGTGCAGCAACAAATGCCGCGCGGCGCTCGTCGCCACCCATAAGCTCGGCAGCCACAAGAACATTCTGCGACACGTCCTTCACGTGTATCACAGGCGCGTCGTATGCAGGGGCAATCTTCAGCGCAGTGTGCATGGGGCTGGTCGTTGCTCCGGCAATGAGCACAGGAATGTTGCTGCCCGCAGCCTGCAGCTCTTTCACCACAGTAATCATCTCCTCGAGCGAGGGGGTGATGAGGCCGCTCAGGGCAATAATATCCACATTGTTCTTGAGTGCCTCGGCCACGATAGTCTCCGAAGGCACCATCACTCCAAGGTCGATAACCTCGTATCCGTTGCAGCCCATTACCACCGCGGCAATATTTTTACCAATATCGTGAACGTCGCCCTTTACGGTTGCGATAAGCACCTTTCCGGCCGAAACAGCCGAAGCGCTGCGCTGCTCTTCGATGAGCGGCTGCAGTATGGCCACCGCCAGTTTCATCGTGCGGGCAGTCTTTACAACCTGCGGCAGGAACAGCTTGCCCTCGCCGAAAAGCTGACCCACGTAGCCCATTCCATCCATTAGGGGGCCGCCGATGACATCCACCGCCGTGTGATATTTCTCAACAGCCTCGGCAATATCCTCGTTCAGATAATCGCCCATTCCTTTGAGAAGCGAAATTTTGAGTCGCTCCTCGACGCTCGCCGCACGCCACGCATCGTCGGCCTTGTGGGCCTCGCCCGCGCTCTTGTCCTTGAGCGCCGCCGCAGCAGCTATCAGACGTTCGGTAGCCTCGGCGTCGCGATTGAGGATTACATCCTCCATAATCGCGCGAATATCTGCGGGAATATCCTCGTACTGCACAGATGTCTGGGGATTCACGATGCCCATGTCCATGCCCGCAGCAATCGCATGATAGAGGAAGACTGCGTGCAGAGCCTCGCGCACATAGTTGTTTCCGCGGAACGAGAATGAGAGGTTGCTCACTCCTCCGCTTATGTGTGTGCCGGAAAGATTCTTGTTTATCCATTCACAGGCACGTATAAAGTCGAGTCCGTAGGCTGCATGCTCTTCGATACCCGTGGCTATTGCAAGAATATTGGGGTCGAAGATTATTTCGTTGGCAGCGAAGCCCACTTTTTCTGTCAGCAATTTATAGGCACGTGCGCAGACCTCAATCTTCCGCTCGTAGGTGGTTGCCTGTCCCTGCTCGTCGAAGGCCATCACCACTACCGCCGCGCCCAGACGTTTCGCCTCGGCTGCGCGCGCAAGGAAAGACTCCTCGCCCTCTTTCAACGATATTGAGTTTACGATGGCCCTGCCCTGCAGACACTTCAGGCCCGCACGGATAACCTCCCAATCGGACGAGTCGACCATCACCGGCACGCGGGCAATCTCGGGCTCGCTGCCGAGCAGATTAAGGAAATTGACCATTTCGGCCTTAGTATCGAGCAGGCCGTCGTCCATATTAATGTCGAGCACCTGCGCACCATCCTCTACCTGTCGACGGGCGATGCTCAGTGCCTCATTGTAGTTCTTCTCATTTATCAGACGCAGGAACTTGCGCGAGCCAGCAACGTTGCATCGCTCGCCTATGTTCATGAAGTTCATTTCGGGCTTCACCACCAGCCTTTCGAGGCCCGAGAGCCACAGTTCGGCAGGCTGCGCCACGGGACGGTGCGGAGCTCTTCCCTCGACGATTGCCGGGAAACAGGCAATATATTCGTCGGTCGTTCCGCAACAACCGCCAATGATATTTATAAGACCCTCGTCGATGAACTCCTGCACCTGACGCGCCATTTCTGCGGGTGTCTGGTCATATTTTCCAAGCTCGTTGGGGAGTCCGGCGTTGGGGTACGCGCTTATGTAGCAGGGGGCAATCTCGGCGAGACGCTTGATGAAGGGCTTCATCTGCGAAGCTCCGAACGAGCAGTTGAGACCCACCGAGAGTATGTTTCCGCGCACAACCGACGCCACAAATGCCTCGAGAGTCTGTCCCGAGAGGGTGCGTCCGGCAGCGTCGGCCACTGTCATCGACAGCATTATGGGTACTTTCTTACCTGTCTGCTCCATTGCCTGCTCGGCTGCATAAATTGCAGCCTTCGCATTCAGAGTATCGAAGATTGTCTCTATGAGCAGCGCATCCACTCCTTCGGTTATCAGCACCTCCATCTGCTCAAGATAGGCCTCGGCAAGCTCGTCGAATGTGAGGTTGCGGTAGGCGGGATTCTCTACGTCGGGGCTTATGGAGCATGTGCGGCTGGTGGGGCCCACCGAGCCTACCACGAAGCGGGGCTTCTCCTCGGTCGAATATCTGTCGGCAAGCTCGCGTGCAATGCGCACGGCGGCAGCATTCATTTCGCGGCAAAGGTGCTCGGTCTTGTAGTCACTCTGCGACACTCTGTTCGAATTGAAAGTGTTTGTCTCGATAATATCGGCACCGGCAACAAGATACTTCTCGTGTATGGCCTTAATAACTTCGGGACGTGTGAGCACCAGCAGGTCGTTGTTTCCCTTGAGCAGCACCGGGTGCGACGCAAAAAGCTCGCCGCGGAAATCCTCCTCAACAAGATTGTAACGCTGTATCATTGTGCCCATCGCTCCGTCGAGCACCAGAATCCTATCCTTTAAAATATCTTCGAGTCTCATAATAGCAAATAACCGGAACTGAATTCCGGCTAATTATTCTTTTATATTTTAATAATGTCTTTTTATTCTATCCATTTCGCGCTTGTCGTCACGCTCTTTTATACTCTCGCGCTTGTCGTATTCGTGCTTTCCGCGCGCAAGACCTATCACAAGTTTCGCAAGCCCTCGCTCGTTTATGAACAGACGCGTGGGGACAATTGTAAAGCCGGGGCTCTTCACCGACTGCTTCAGTTTGCGCAGCTCCTTGCGTTCGAGCAGCAGTTTTCTGTCGCGTCGTGCCGTGTGGTTGTTGTACGAGCCATAGAAATACTCGGCCACATACATATTCTTCACCCACAGTTCGTCGCCCGTAAACACGCAGTATGTGTCCACAAGGCTAGCCTTTCCCAGCCTGATGGATTTTATCTCCGTACCCGTAAGCACAATTCCGGCAGTGTAGGTGTCCGAAATTACGTAGTCGAACGTGGCACGCTTGTTCTTTATATTTATAGAAACTTTTCTTTTGTCCATATACTATCTTAACAATAACGAGAGTGAGCCCATTATTTTATTAATAACAAAGGGCATGAGCATAAGTATCACCGCAACCACCATCGTGTAGGCCAGGCGTCGCTCCTCGCCAATTTTCATCAGCACCGCAGCGCCGTCCCATACAATCTTCAGCGTGTAGAATTGGGCGATGAATGCCAATATTCTGAACTCGGGGAAGAGTCCCAAACAGATATCCAGACACAACAGCACCACCATCGAATAGCCCGTAAACATATCCACCGTCTCTTTCACAGGCTCCTCACCCGTATATTTTGCCGAGAAGAATGCCACCGCATAGGCCGACACATTATAAGCTATCAGCAACGAGAAAGAGCACAGCGCAGCACTGATGGTGCTCGAGTACAAGCTCTCCCAGCTGAAGCCGTTGTTGAAGATGCGTCCAAGGAAAAGAGCCGTACCACACAGCATGACAAGCGGATAAAGGAACTCGCCCAGCATTTCGCGCTTCGTTCCTTTATGCATCACATGCAGCCACGCCCTTGCAGGGTGGGCAATCAGTTCCAGGGATGTTGCAAACAGCTTCTTATAATCCATAAAAACACCCTCTTTTTAGAAAGGATTCTTATATTTTCCGGCAGCGGGAGACATCACTTTCACAGTATCATTTCTCTCGTCGTACCAGCGAAGAGTAATTTTTGTGCTTATAGAGTCAAGCTGCGAGAGTCGTGTCGCATCCTCGGCAGGCAAAGACTCAACAACAGAAGCAACGTCAAACGAGAGAAGCTGCTCCATATACTCGTCGCCATCCTCAATCTTCGCATTCAGAGCAAAGCAGAGAGTGTCGCCCGACAGCCCCACAGGCGAAAGTTTGAAATCGCCCTCGGTACCGTTGCCATAATAGACTACATTAAGATTCTGATACTTGTTCCAGAACCAGATACCACCATATTTAGGCTTTTCTCTAAAGCCCAGAATAGCCGACGAATAAAGTGCCTCATCAACATCGCCCGCAGCAGTCAATCCGCTCACAGGAATCTTTCCCTCGACCGACTTTATATAATATTTCGCCATGCTCGCGCCATAGTAGTTGTCAACCTCATAGGCAAGAGTAAGATAGACTCTGTCGCCATTCTTAAGGTCAAAATCGGCCATATTGTCCACCTTGTAGAAAGTATCAACCATTTCGGGACGCAGGAAATTTCTGTCCACTGTGTAAAGCCCCTGAACATAGCCCTCGGAAACAGAGGTTGCATTATCACACGAAACCATTGCGAATATCGAGAGCAAAAAAGTGCAAAAAACAAAAATATTCTTCTTCATCGTAACAATAGATTTTATCATTGATTAAACAGCGAGTGCAACACACGGCCGCAACACGCTGCAAAGATAGTGAAAGCCGAGCGAAATATAAAACTTTAATACCAATACATCTATTTATAAAATATAAATAATTATAAAAAGAGAATATTTTCAAAATATCAGTTCCATTAATCACAAATTTGAACTATATTTGCACGATAATGTATATTATGGTAAAATAGAGCCATATAGTAACTACAGGAATATAAACATAAAAAAGATAGTGCGTATGAAACACTTTTTACACAAAATTTCACTTTTCACAACCGCAGCAATGCTCTCCCTTGCGTCGTTTGCCCAGAACGTCGAATACAAAGGAATAAACTACATCCTCGACGAAGAGAGCAAGACCGCGGCTGTAACCTATCAGGGCACCAACCCCGAAGAGAACAACTACAAGGGAGAAATCACGCTGCCCACAAAATTCAAGTACAACGACGTTTACTACAGAGTAACATCAATCGGCGAGAAGGCATTCTATGGTTGCGACAGCATAGAATACATCAACATCGGCGGCCTCATCGAGACAATCGGCTCACAGGCTTTCGGTAACAGCGGAATGAGCTCGCTCATCATCCCCGAGGATGTAAAAACCATTGCCGAGGATGCATTCAAAGGCAGTAACATCAGCCTTTTCCTTCTCGGAACATTCAGCGACTACTCTTTCCTGAACAACGTCAGCTCATCAACAGGAGTATTCGCCCCCGAAGCATCGTTGCAGACTATTATGGACGCATGGCCCGGAACAGCAAAAAGCATCGAGACACCCTATTACATGGAGATTCTCTCATCGATGACAACAATCGCATTCCGTCTGCACAAGACAGAGTACTATTCACTGCCCAACGCCGTACCCTTTGAGTTTTCGAGCGTAATCACACAGGGCGTCGAAATCTTCGCCGACCCCGAGACAGGCATCTACTCACGCACCAACCTCGCCCCCGGAACACCACTGCAGTTTGTAATCAACTACAGCGTAAACTACGAGGACTGCAACGAGATTCTCAACCTCAAGGCCACACAGCCCGCAATCGAGTGCACAGAAGCTGTTACAGGTTTCACCACATTCACAGCGACAATCACCGCACAAGAGGAGGAGACATACATTGCAACCGAGAAGGGCATTGTAATCAACAACACAAAATACAAGGCCGACGACAATGGCAAGGTAGAGGCAAGCAACCTCAGCGAGGAGACAGAGTACACAGCAAAGCCCTACGCTATATATAAAGGAAAGACCTACTACGGCGAAGAGTTCACATTCACCACAAGCAGCTCTACAGGCATTGCAAACACAACAGCCGGCAGCGAGCCCAAAGTGACACTTGTAAACAACAGCCGCAACGGCAGCCTCGAAATCTCTGTCAGCTGCGAAGGCGAGGCCACATACAGCATCGTCAACATCACCGGACAGAAAGAGAGCGAAGGCATCCTCGCAGGCGAGAACAAGGCCAACAGCATCAGCACAGCCGAACTCTCATCGGGCATATACCTTATAAATGTAAGCGGTAACAAAATCAACAAGACCCTGAAATTTATAATCAAATAAAAATTTCCCCGACACCCCTTACGCAATGCGACCCGAATCCCGATTCCGGTCGCATTGTTGCATAAATGAGAGCCACCAAAAGCCCATTTTGCAGAAAAAAAACAAACTTTCTCTGCCACACAGCTAATTTATTTGGAAATATTAATAACAATTCCAATAAAAACATTAAATTTGCAAACGGAAAAATCCCTTTTAAAATATTAAATTATGGTTTATTCACACGAAGTAGAAAACATGTGTGTTGTTAAGAAAGGTCCCAATCACGGTCCCGCTCCCATCCCCGAAGAGGGTAAATGGGTGAAAGCCAAAGAGATTGTTGACATTTCAGGTTTCACACACGGTATTGGTTGGTGCGCTCCTCAGCAGGGTGCATGTAAGCTCTCATTGAACATCAAGAACGGTATCATCCAGGAGGCTCTCGTTGAGACAATCGGTTGTTCAGGTATGACACACTCTGCAGCTATGGCATCAGAGATTCTTCCCGGTAAGACAATCCTCGAGGCACTCAACACCGACCTCGTTTGCGACGCTATCAACACAGCTATGCGCGAGTTGTTCCTTCAGATTGTTTATGGTCGTAGCCAGTC
>JAFYPH010000034.1 GCA_017547585.1 Bacteroidaceae bacterium
AGGACCTGCTTTCCAAGTCCTTGCCTCGTATTTCACTAATTATCAGCATTCAGAGGTTTATTCCTCCACAGCAGCCTGAGCCGCAGCCAAACGTGCGATGGGCACGCGGAAGGGTGAACAAGAAACATAGTTGAGACCTACCTTGTGGCAGAACTTAACTGATGAAGGCTCACCACCGTGCTCACCACAGATACCGCATTTTAGTTCGGGACGTGCAGCGCGACCGTTGTCTACTGCCATCTTCACGAGCTGACCTACACCATTCTGGTCGAGTACCTGGAAGGGGTCTACCTTCAAGATCTTCTTCTCCAAGTAAACGGGGAGGAAGCTAGCGATGTCGTCACGTGAGTAACCGAATGTCATCTGTGTCAAGTCGTTTGTACCGAATGAGAAGTACTCAGCCTCAGTAGCAATCTTGTGAGCTGTGAGGGCTGCACGAGGAATCTCAATCATTGTACCAACCTTGAACTCGAAAGGCTCAACGCCCTCAGCCTCGAAGAGCTCAGCAGCAGTTGCGCGGATGATCTCAGCCTGTGCCTTGAACTCATAGAGAATACCGATAAGGGGAACCATAATCTCGGGCATGGGGTTGAAGCCCTCTTTCTTCAGCTGGATAGCAGCACCGATGATAGCGCGTGTCTGCATCTCTGTGATTTCGGGGTATGTGTTTCCGAGACGGCAACCACGGTGACCGAGCATGGGGTTCTGCTCGCTCAGGCTCTCAACACGCTGCTGGATGTACTCGAGTGATACGCCCATAGTGTCGGCCATCTCCTGCTGACCTTTGAGGTCGTGGGGAACGAACTCGTGCAAGGGAGGATCGAGCAGACGGATGTTAACGGGACAGCCGTCCATAGCTTTCAAGATACCATAGAAGTCTTTCTGCTGGTAGGGGAGGAGCTTAGCAAGAGCAGCCTTGCGACCCTCAACTGTCTCAGAAAGAATCATCTCACGCATAGCAACGATCTTGTCAGCCTCGAAGAACATGTGCTCTGTACGGCAAAGACCGATACCTACAGCACCGAACTGACGAGCAACCTGTGCATCGTGGGGAGTGTCGGCGTTTGTACGAACAACGAGCTTAGAGTACTTAGCGCAGAGGTCCATCAACTCAGCGAAGTCGCCAGAGATGCCTGCTGCCTTTGTCTCAACTTTGCCCTCGTAAACCTCACCGGTTGTACCGTTGATAGAGATAAAGTCACCCTCTTTATATGTTTGACCCTCGATTGTAACAGTCTTGTTCTTGTAGTCTACTTTCAATGCACCTGCACCAGATACGCAGCATTTACCCATACCACGTGCAACAACGGCAGCGTGTGAAGTCATACCTCCGCGAGCTGTGAGGATACCCTCTGCTACAGCCATACCTGCGAGGTCCTCGGGAGAAGTCTCGAGACGTACCATGATAACCTTCTTGCTGTTTGCAGCCCACTCTTTCGCGTCGTCAGCGAAGAATACAATGTGACCTGTTGCAGCACCGGGAGATGCGGGAAGACCGCGTGTAAGAACTTTTGCTTTCTTCAACGCGTCCTTGTCGAATACGGGGTGGAGAAGCTCATCGAGCTTGTTGGGCTCGCAACGCTGGAGAGCGGTCTTCTCGTCGATTTTGCCCTCTTTCAAAAGGTCCATAGCGATTTTAACCATCGCTGTACCTGTACGTTTACCGTTACGTGTCTGGAGGAACCAGAGCTTGCCTTCCTGTACGGTGAACTCCATGTCCTGCATATCATTGTAGTGGCACTCGAGCTTGTTCTGGAGTGCATCGAGCTCTTTGTAGATCTCGGGCATTGCCTCCTCCATAGAAGGATACTGGCTAGCGCGAACCTCCTCGCTGATACCCTGCATCTCAGCCCAACGCTGTGAACCGATCTTTGTAATCTGCTGGGGTGTGCGGATACCTGCTACTACGTCCTCACCCTGAGCGTTGATAAGGTACTCACCGTTGAAAAGGTTCTCACCGTTACCTGCGTCGCGGCTGAAGCAAACACCGGTTGCAGATGTGTCGCCCATGTTACCGAATACCATTGCCTGTACGTTTACGGCTGTACCCCACTCAGCGGGGATACCCTCCATCTTACGGTAGAGGATAGCGCGCTCGTTCATCCAGCTGTCGAATACAGCGCAGATAGCACCCCAAAGCTGCTCGTATGCGTCTGTGGGGAAGTCTTTACCTGTCTGAGCCTTAACTGCTGCCTTGAACTTAGCAACGAGCTCCTTGAGGTCCTCAACTGCGAGCTCGTTGTCGAGCTTAACGCCTTTAGCCTCTTTCACCTCTTCGATGATAGCCTCAAACGGGTCGATGTCCTCTTTGTTCACGGGTTTCATGCCCAATACCACGTCACCGTACATCTGTACGAAACGACGGTAAGAGTCCCATGCAAAGCGAGCGTTACCTGTCTTGCGTACCATACCCTCAACTACCTCGTCGTTCAATCCAAGGTTGAGGATTGTATCCATCATACCAGGCATTGAAGCACGTGCACCTGAACGTACCGATACCAAGAGGGGGTTCTCTACATCACCGAACTTTGAGTTCATCAAGGTCTCAACGTGCGCAACAGCTGCGTGTACGTCGTCCTTCAACAACTCAACTACTTCTGCCTTGCCGATACGATAGTAATCGTTGCAAGTCTCTGTGGTAATGGTGAAACCGGGAGGCACGGGTACACCAATGAGGTTCATTTCTGCCAAGTTGGCACCCTTACCACCTAAAAGATTCTTCATGTCTGCTTTACCTTCGGCTTTACCGTTACCGAAAAGATAGACTCTTTTGTCAGTCATAAATCTTAAATTTGATAGTTATGTTATTGATAATAAAAATTTTATAGTTCAAACACCATAAAATACCTGCACCTTGTGTGTATACAAGATGCCGATAATGTGCAAATTTACAAAAAAAACGGGAAATGTGAAAGCATGTGGGCGAAAAAAATACATCTTAAAAAGTTGTGTGCAATTTATTGCATGTTTTTCGCAAAATATCCGTAATTTTGCTTTTTCAATGGCGAAGGCTTTTTTGTCGCAAAGGGCAGTCGCCGGTTTTTAAAAGCAAAGAGTAAACATGGCAAGAAAAAAGAAAGAGTTTCCGCTTTTGGAGCAGATAAAGATAACCGCCGTGGCTGCCGAGGGTAAGGCCTTGGCGCGAGTGAACGACCTTGTGGTTTTTGTGCCCTATGTTGTTCCCGGCGATGTTGTGGACCTGAAAATCCGTCGCAAGAAACACAGCTACGCCGAGGCCGAGGCTGTGAAATTTTATGAATATTCGAGTGAGCGCGCAGTGCCTTTTTGCAAGCACTATGGTGTTTGCGGAGGATGCAAATGGCAGTGTCTCGCCTATGAGCACCAGCTGAAATACAAGCAGCAGCAGGTGGTGGATGCTCTCACTCGCATAGGAAAAGTGGAACTCCCCGAGGTTACCCCCATTCTGGGGTCCGAGCAGATACAGTGCTACAGAAACAAGCTCGAATTTACCTTCAGCAACAAGCGCTGGCTCACCCGCGAAGAGGTAGAGAAAGATGTAAAATACGACAATATGAGTGCGCTGGGTTTCCACATTCCCGACGCCTTCGACAAGGTACTCGATATTGAAGAGTGTGCCCTGATGGAGCCTCTCAACAACAAGATACGCAACGGGTTGCGCGACTTTGCAGTGAAAGAGGGCGTGCCCTTCTACAACCTGCGTTCGCAGTCGGGCTTGCTGCGCAACATCATGCTGCGCACCTCCACCACAGGCGAGGTTATGCTGCTCGTTCAGGCGAGAGTCGAGAACGACGAGGACAATGCCATGCTGATGAAGGTGATGGCCTTCTGCGCCGAGGCGTTCCCCGAGGTTACCTCTTTGCTCTATGTGATAAACAACAAGTGCAACGACACATTCGGCGACCTCGAAGTGCACACATACAAAGGCACCGATTTTATCTACGAAGAGATGGAGGGACTCAAGTTCAAGGTGGGCCCGAAGTCTTTCTACCAGACTAACAGCCGTCAGGCCTATAATTTATATAAGGTTGCGCGCGACTTTGCTGCGCTCACAGGCGACGAGGTTGTCTACGACCTCTACACGGGTACGGGTACCATTGCCAATTTCGTAGCCCGCCGCTGCAAGAGTGTGGTGGGCATCGAGTATGTTCCCGAGGCTATCGAGGATGCAAAGGTGAATGCCGCCCTCAACGGTCACGAAAATATGCTCTTCTACGCGGGAGATATGAAAGATGTGCTCACACGCGAGTTTATCGAGGCTCACGGCCGTCCCGACGTAATGATTACCGACCCTCCTCGCGCGGGAATGCATACAGATGTTATCGATGCAATGCTTTTTGCCGCTCCCAAGAGAATAGTTTACGTCAGCTGCAACCCCGCGACGCAGGCACGCGACCTTGCGCTACTCGATAATGATTATAAGGTGGTTGCCGTGCAGCCGGTGGACATGTTCCCCCACACTCACCACGTAGAGAATGTAGTGCTTTTGGTGCGTCGCGACACTGTTGCCGAATAATTTTTTCAGATTATGAGAAGAGAACAGAAAAATAATACACTGACTTTCAAAGTCAAAGAAGAGACGGAGCTTCTGCCGTTTCTGATGAAGGCCATGAACGGCATCAGCCGTAACCGTGCAAAGGCGCTGTTGGTGAATCGCCTTGTGCTTGTGGATAATATAATCACCACTCACGCGCTTGCCCGTCTCGTTCCCGGACAGACGGTGCTTCTCGACCGCTCGAAGCAGAAGATGGCGTTTCGCAGCAACGACCTTGGCGTTGTCTACGAGGATCCCTATCTGTTGGTCATAGACAAGCGCGCGGGCCTGCTCTCGATGAGCAACAATACCCGCCAGCAGACTGTGCAGACTGTGCTCAACCGCTACCTTGAAAAGGGTGGCTCGCGCTGCACTTCTCACCTTGTGCATCGTCTCGACAGAGACACTTCGGGGCTCATGGTCTATGCAAAGGATGTAAAGACACAGCGTTCGCTTGTCGAGGGTTGGCAGCAGCTTGTTACCGACCGCCGCTACGTGGCGCTGGTGAGCGGCGAACTCGAAAAGGAGCAGGGAATGATAAGAACGTGGCTGACAGAGGACAAACATTTTGTTACCCATTCGAGCCCCGTGGACAACGGCGGCAAGCTCGCGATTACACATTATAAGGTGTTGCGCAGCGCCAAAGGATACTCACTCGTAGAGCTTGAGCTTGAGACGGGTCGCAAAAATCAGATACGCGTGCATCTTTCGGACATGGGCCATCCTATCGTCGGAGACTTTAAATATGGCAGCAGCGACGAGAGCCTGCTGCGTTTGGGACTCCACGCCTATCTATTGGCTTTCCGCCATCCTGTGACAGGAAAATATCTGCGTTTCGAGACTCCCGTACCCGATTCTTTCGAGAAATTGATGCGATAGTTCTATATTTTCTTCTCCGCTGCCTGTTGTGGGCGGCGGAGATTTTCGGAAACGCGCATGCAGGTTAGCAATAACCACAATGGCGCAATAAAGGACTACACACAAGAATACATATAATGAAATTACTACTTTCCATCAGCCAATACTTGTCTCGATATACGAGCCTATTCATCATCATAGTTGCTATCATTGCCTTCCTCATGCCCGAAACCTTTGCGTGGGTACAGCAGGGACAGCGTGCTTCTGTCATTCTGGGGCTTATCATGCTTACGATGGGTTGCACACTATCTATGCAGGATTTTCACATCCTGCTATCCAGACCTATGGATATCCTTGTAGGAACCATAGCACAGTACACCATAATGCCTATTGTAGCATGGATGCTGGCCCGTATTTTTCACCTCGATGCGTTCATGACGGCAGGCATCATTCTTGTTGGTTGCAGCCCAGGTGGTGTAAGTAGCAACCTTATGAGCTTCCTTTGCAAGGGCGATGTAGCATACAGTGTAGGAATGACAACCGTCAGTACCCTCCTTTCTCCATTTGTGACACCCCTGCTTGTGCTTTGGCTGGTTGGTGCAGAGATTGAAGTCGATGCATTGGGAATGTTTCAGAATATTTTGTTAGTGACGCTCCTCCCCGTTGCGCTTGGAGTTGCATTCAACTACTTTCTGGGCAAAAGGAAAGACTTTCAGCAGATACAAGGCATAATGCCCGGCATCAGCGTTCTATGCTTAGCCTGCATCGTGGGCGGCGTTATTTTCACTGTACATCCGCAACTCATGGAAAAGGGACTACAACTCATTCTGCTTATACTTGCCGTTGTAATCCTCCATAATGGCGTTGGCTATTTATTGGGCTATCTGGCGGGAAAGGTATTCGGCTTCGACACCGCCAAACGTCGTACGCTCTCCATAGAAGTGGGCATGCAAAATGCAGGAATGGCAACTGTCCTGGCACGTAACTTTTTTGCATCTCCGGCCATGATAGCCACAAATCCGATGGCTGCCCTTACTGTCATTCCCTGTGCCATCTCATGCGCCTATCACAGCATCTCTGGCACCCTGTTGGCCGGCTTCTTCCTTTGGAAAGATACACACAAAAAGCCTAATATCTAAATTTCCGTATCTTAATATTTTTATCGGATACCAATATTTCTTTTTACTGATTCTTCTCGATAATCTCTTTAAGCTCGGCAAGTGAGCGGACGCCCGAGGCGCGCCATTTTACCTCTCCGCCTTTGAAGAGTATGAAGGTGGGTACAGACTGTATGCTGTAGCTGTCGGCGAGCGCTCCGTTGCGGTCGATGTCTATCTTCAGTATGCGCACGCTCTCGCCCATGCTCTCTTTCAGTCTCTCGAGTACGGGTTTCATGCTTTTGCAGGGCCCGCACCACTCGGCGAAAAAGTCCACAAGTACGGGCTTCGCGCCGTTTATAATTTCGTTGAATTGTGCCATTACTCTCTGTTTTTAAAAATTATAGGGTGACACTTTTGTCACCCTATAATTAACATTATCATTAATATAAATGTTTCGGAATTTCTTACTCTTTTGTCGCGGGAGTGTAACGTGCGTTGAGGCCGTTGATAACCTCCTCGGTGATGTTAAGGGCATCGTTGGCAAAGAGAATGTTGTCGCCCACGCGGCTCAAGATAAGGTCGAACTTCTTCTCGGCATTGTATGCTTTGAGGAAAGAGTTGATAGAGTCGTGCAGGGTGATGTTGTTCTTCTGTGACTCGGCCGAAAGCTCGCCGATGAGACGCTGCTCGAGCTTCTCGAGTGCATCTTTCTGCTTCAGGATGCGAGCCTGCTCCTCCTCGGCACGCTCGCGTGTAGCGTACACGTTGTTCTGGAGCTTACGCTGAAAATCGTCGTAGTCGGCCTGCAGTGTCTTTGCCTTCTCGCTCAGTTTCATGCGCATGTCCTCTTCCTTGCGCAACATCTCTTTGTTGAGGATGATAGAGAACTCGTATTTGCTGAGCAACGAGTCGATGTCTACAAATGCAATCTTGATGCTTTTCTCGGCAACGGCTGTTGTTGCGGCTGCATCGCCTGTGCTCTGTTCTGCGCTCTGCTGTTTAGCGCACTGGGTAAAGAACAGCATTGTTGCAAATGCAAAAAGGGCTATTCTGAATCCGTTTGTTCTTTTCATTGTCTGATGTAGTTTTTATGTTATTATTTTATCTTTCTGTGCGTTCGGGTATTGCGTGGGGGTTGTCGCGGCGGGCATCCTTGTCCTGTGCCTCGACACATTTTATTCCTCTTTTGCGCATCTCTTTGTTACCGCCCACGTGGGTGTTGGGGAAGCGGCCATTCTTTTTTATAAGGATGGTCACCGCCATGAGCACCATGCAGATGGCAACGATTAACGTGGTGAGCAAAAGTACTTTTATCATCTTTTCTTAATCTCTCTAGTTTCAAAAGATAGTGCCTGTAATCAAAAATAAAGTGAATTTATTTTGTTCTCACTTTATGTTGTATTACCTTTAACCGCAAATAGCCTGTCTGTTGTCTTTGCAGCCTATTTTCGCAACGCAGTTGCAATGATAGTGCCAAAGAGTGAGTGAAAATTTATTTTCAATCGCAACGAGTGCAGCCTATTTTCGCAACGCAGTTGCAAATATAATCTATTTGTTTCCTTTTTGATTGCACAAGATTGTCAAAAAAAGTGGAAATGAGTATTTTTATAGTGCGAATTAACTTTCTTTTATAAAAAGGGAATAGAATATTAACAAATTTATACATTATAGAGAGATGAGCGAATTGAATTTGGAACCGAAAATTGTTTTTGACTATTTCGAAGAAATAAGTAAAATACCCCGTGCTTCGAAGCACGAAGAGCAGATTTCTGCCTATTTGCAGAATTTTGGAAAAGAGCTTGGCTACGAAACTATTGCCGACGAGGCAGGTAATGTGCTGATTAAAAAGCCCGCCTACCCCGGATACGAGAATTGCAAGACTGTAATTCTGCAGAGCCACATGGACATGGTGTGCGACAAGCGCCCAGACGTTGAGCACGATTTTTCTAAAGACCCGATAAATATTTATGTTGATGGCGAGTGGCTGAAGGCTCGCGGCACCACTCTCGGCGCCGACAACGGCATTGGCGTTGCTGCGCAGATGGCTGTGCTTGCCGACAAGAGTATGCGTCACGGCCCTGTGAACTGCCTCTTCACTATCGACGAAGAGACGGGCCTCACAGGTGCCGAAGTTCTTGCTCCCTCGATGCTCGACGGCGACATCCTCATCAACCTCGACTCCGAGGATGAGGGCGAGATTTTTATTGGTTGCGCGGGTGGCATCTGCACATACGCCGACTATAAATTCCTGTGGACTCCCATTGCCGGTGACCTCTTCTTCTTCAAGGTGGAAATCTCGAACCTGACGGGTGGCCACTCGGGCGACGATATTAACAAAGAGCGTGCGAATGCAAATAAGCTGCTCAACCGCTTCCTGTGCATGGTGGCCGAGAAATATGAATTCTATCTGTGCGACATTGACGGCGGCAGCCTGCACAATGCCATTCCCCGTGACGCCTCGGCAGTGTTTGCGGTGCAGAGTGCCGACAAAGAGTCGGTGCGCATAGACTTCAACCTCTTCACGGCCGACGTGCAAGAGGAGTTTGCTGTTACCGAGCCCAATGCCCGATTCCTGCTGCAGAGCACCGATCCCTGCGGCCGCGCGATAGAGAAGAAGAGCACTATGGGTCTCTTGAAGTCTATCCATGCGGTGTTCAACGGAGTCTTTGCCATGAGTCAGGATGTTCCCGGCCTTGTAGAGACCTCGAGCAACCTCGCCTCGGTGAAAAAGAGCTACGAGAATGTAATAACCGTTGTTGCGAGTCAGCGCAGCGCACTTGTGTCGGCGCGCGACAATGTTGCCCGCACGGTGGCCGCGGCTCTCGAGCTTGGCGGTGCAAAGGTGAAACAGAGTGGCGGCTACCCCGGCTGGAAGCCCAACCCCCGCTCGCAGATATTGGAGGTTGCTGCCGACACCTACCGCGAACTTTACGGCGAAGAGGTGAAGGTGAAAGCCATCCACGCGGGCCTCGAGTGCGGACTCTTCCTCGAAAAAGCCCCCCATCTGGACATGATATCTTTTGGCCCCACGATGCGTGGTGTGCACTCTCCCGACGAGAAACTAAACATTCCCTCGGTAGAGAAATTCTGGAAACATCTTGCGGCTCTCCTCGAAAAGGTGCCCGCAAAAAAATAGCCAATCATTATATACTAAAAGGGTGCAACTGCCGTTTATTCATATAATGAATGACGCAATCTTATGAGCAAAAAGATAAAATACCTTTTTACAATACTTCTATTATCGGTGCTCGTCGCTGCTTGTAGCGACGAGGCCGATTTTTCGTCCGATGCGGGGCTGCGTCTGCAGTTCTCTACGGACACAATAGCCTTTGACACAATTTTTACAGAGACAGCCTCGTCGACAGCCTCTTTCCTCGTCTACAACCGTGGCGGCTCCTCGCTGCGAGTGAGCAGTGTGGCTCTGGGCGGTGGCGACGCTTCGCCTTTCCGCGTGAATGTGGACGGGCAGTATGGCAATGATATTGCCGACGTAGAGGTGCGCAAGGGCGACAGCATCTTTGTGTTTGTGGATGTCAACCTCAATCGCAACAACAGTGAGGCACCTTTCCTTGTGCGCGATTCGCTGGTCTTTACCCTCGAGAGCGGAATCAGGCAAAATGTGCAGCTGCGCGCCTGTGGTCGCGACGCAACAGTGTTGCGTGCGCCCATCTTCGAGAGCGACTCGACTCTTGCAGCGGGTGCATATATTATTTACGATAGTCTGACGGTTGCGTCGGGTGCCACACTGACACTCCCCGCAGGCTGCGAGCTCTATTTCCACAGCCGAGCGTGGATGAAGGTCGACGGCACTCTTGTGGCTCGCGGAACGCAAAAAAATCCGGTGCTTTTCCGTGGCGACCGCACGGATAATATGTTCGACTATCTGCCTTACGATCGTGTGCCGGGGCAGTGGGGCGGCATCCATTTTGCCGCTGCGAGCAACGGCAATGTGCTCGACTGGTGCGACATTCACAGTGGCTCATACGGCGTCTGCGTAGAGCCGGGCGACACTGCACAGCAGCGTCTGACAATCTCCAATTCCATGCTGCACAATTTCTCGAACAACGCATTGGAGACAGTGTGTGCACACGTGGATGTGAACAACAGCCTCATAGCCAATGCCGGTGGAAACTGCGTGAAGATTGTTGGTGGCAATGCTCGTTTCGTACAATGCACCATTGCCAATTTCTATGTGTGGACGCAGCGTGACGTAGCACTTGCACTGCACAATACCCTCGACGGCGTTGCGGTGCCGTTGCACGAGGCACTTTTTGCCAACTGCATAATCACAGGCTCCAAGAACGACGAAATTATGGGCTATTTGTCCGACCTCGGCGACAGCATCGAGGGTGGCGCAAACTACCGCTTCGTCTCGTCGCTGTTGAACACAGTGGTAGCCTACGACGACGAGAATTTTGTGAATATCGTGTGGGACGAAAAGGATAGCCATCCTTTTGCAAAAGAGCACTTCCGCCTGATAGACAATTCTGTTTATATGTACGATTTTCGTATAGACTCGCTCTCCACTGCGCGAGGCATTGCCGACAGAGAATTTCTGCCTCTCTCCTCGGTGGACCTGAGCGGCGTCGGTCGTCCTGCAGGGGCTATCGACGCAGGCTGCTATCAGTTTGTGCCGTCGGTAGAATAGCCGTCGATGCTATTCATGGTGATAGGGCAGTCCTCCTATTATAGTATATGCGCGGTAGAGCTGCTCCACGAACAGCAATCTTATCATCTGATGCGAGAAAGTCATGCGCGAGAGAGATATTTTCTCGCTTGTAATGTTGTATATTTTCTGTGAGAATCCGTAGGGGCCACCCACGATGAATACCAGCCTTTTGGGGGTCACCTGCTGCTTTTTCTCAATCCATGCGGCAAATTCTGTCGAGCGGAACTCTTTTCCACCCTCGTCGAGCAGCACCACAGTGTCTCCGCTGTTCAGCGACTTCAGTATAAGCTCGGCCTCGGCCTCTTTCTGCTGCGCCTCGCTCAGCTTGCGGGCATTTTTAAGCTCGGGAATAACTTCAATGTCAAAAGGGGCAAAGTGTTTCACTCGTCCCGTATAATCGTCAATGGCAGCAATAATGTTCTTGTCCACTGTGCGGCCCACCACCAAAAGTGTAATTTTCATCCTATTCTTTTATATTGTTGCAAACTTACGTATTTTTTTCTACACTTTTTCGTTTTTTGTTCTTATCTTCGCAAGAAATAATAAATAAACTACTATGGACGTAAAAGAAGAATTGATTGAGAAACTTATAGAGCTCTCTTTTGCCGAGGATATTGGCGATGGTGACCACACGACTCTCTCCTCTATCCCCGAGGATGCGATGGGTGAGAATATTCTTATCATTAAAGAAGATGGCGTGCTTGCAGGCGTGGAAATGGCCAAACGCATCTTTGCACATTTCGATAAAGAGCTTGCTGTTGAGGTGCTCATCGAGGATGGTGCCGAGGTTAAGAAAGGCGACGTTGCAATGCGCGTTGCGGGTAAGGTGCGCTCGCTGTTGCAGACTGAGCGTCTGATGCTCAACGTGATGCAGCGCATGAGCGGCATTGCCACAATGACACGTAAATATGTGAAGCAGCTTGAGGGTACAAACACTCGCGTGCTCGATACACGCAAGACTACTCCGGGCATGCGCATCATGGAGAAAGAGGCTGTGAAGATTGGCGGTGGCGTTAACCATCGTATAGGACTCTTTGACATGATTCTTCTCAAGGACAACCACGTTGATTTTGCCGGTGGCATCAAGCAGGCTATCGAGCGTGCAAAAGAGTATTGCCGCGAAAAGGGCAAAGACCTCAAGATTGAGATTGAGGTGCGCAACTTCGACGAACTTCAGCAGGTGCTCGACCTCGGTGGCGTCGACCGCATCATGTTCGACAACTTCGACACTACTGCCACACGCAAGGCTGTGGAAATGGTTGCCGGACGTTTCGAGACAGAGTCGTCGGGCGGAATCACATTCGACACTCTGCGCGACTATGCTCTCTGCGGCGTAGATTTCATCTCTGTCGGCGCGCTTACACACTCTGTGAAGGGTCTCGACATGAGCTTTAAGGCTGTAAAGTAACAAACGAATAGGAAGATAGGGGCTCGCCGGCATTTGCGGCAGCCCCTATTTCCTTATCTTATATAATATTATCGATTATGAAAAAGCTTCTATCCGTACTTGTTCTTCTCCTTTGTGTAGCAGTGCTACCCCTGCGTGCCGAACAGGCTTTCGAGAAGGGCGGGCTCTATCTTATCCGCTCGAAAAAATATGTTGATGCAGTGCTTAACTATGCGTCGGCCGAGAATGGCTCGGCTGTCACTTTGCAGAGTGCCGACGATTGCGGTGCTTCGCGTCTGTGGACAATCATTGACCTTTCGAACTGCGTGCGTTTCATTAATCCTTTTGATAATGTTTCGTTCCATGCTACGGGTGCCGGAAAAATAGAGACTGCCGAGAATAATGGTAGCGACGAGTCGCAGAAATGGACGTTGGAGCCTGTGGGCGCGAATGCCTATCTGCTTGTGGCGACCAACAATCCCAGCATGGCTGTGCGTGCCGTCGACAAAAAGACTCTTGTGCTTGCGCCTAAAAAGAGTCTTAAAAATGACAAGGCTGCCCATTTCGAGGTTGTGAAGAGCAACGTGGCGGGCTTCGATCCATCGCTTACCTATCAGATAGTGTCGGCTACCGACGAAAATATGCTCCTCGGTAACGGCGACAATGGCGGCAACGATGCTCCCATTGTACTTGAGAAACGCGAGGCTCTCAACCGCGGACAATATTGGAACATTACTATGGTCGACGCCGATATTCGTGTCGTTGGCAATGCATTTTATACTCAGAATTTCGACGATGCAGCCGGCTCTGCTACTGTGAACTATCTTTTGCAGTGGCCTGCTTCTCCGGGCGTGTGGAACAATGCAAAATTCCTCTTCCTACCCGTCGAGGGCGAGCAGGGTGTCTACCAGATTGCATCGGCCAACCCCTCAAAGAGAGATTTTGTCTACGAGGCAAAGAACGGCCGTATGATGCGCGTGGAGCGCGCGGCAGCTGGCAAGGCATCGTGGTTCCGTTTCGTGGCAGTGGAGAAACCCAAAATCGAGGCGCCCTGCTGGGAGGATGAAACTGTCTTTGCAATAAACAAGGAAAAGGGACACGCTACATATATTCCCTATGCAACGGTCGAGGAGATGCGCGGCGACGCGGAATTCTACAAGACTCCCTGGACAACGGTGAAGAGCAGCCGCGTGCAGTCGCTCAACGGCGCGTGGAAGTTCAATCTCGTTGACGAGCCCTCCAAACGTCCTTTGGATTTCTACAAAGAGGACTTCGATGTCTCTTCGTGGGACGAAATTCCCGTGCCCTCGAACTGGGAAATGCACGGATACGACCACCCCATCTATTGCAATGTAGAGTACCCCCACGCAAATACTCCTCCCTTCATCAAGGCACGTCCCGGATTCAACGATGGTGGCAAGAACTACGGAATCAACCCCGTGGGCTCTTACGTGCGCACATTCTCTGTGCCCGACAGCTGGGACGGCAAGCGCACCTTCATCCACTTCGGTGGAATCTACAGCGCAGCCATTGTCTACCTCAACGGCCAGTATGTGGGCTATTCTCAGGGAGCGAACAATGTTGCCGAGTTTGATATTACAAAATATATGCGCAAGGGCGAGAACCGCCTCGCTGTTCAGGTGTTCCGCTGGAGCGACGGCTCTTACCTTGAGTGTCAGGATATGTTCCGCATGAGTGGTATCTTCCGCGACGTATATTTATATAATGTACCCAAAGTGTCGGTGCGCGACCATTATATTACCACCGAGAATATGCAGGCGGTGCCCGGCGAGGGCGACGCGCAGCTGAAGCTGAAAGTGGCTCTTGAAATTGATAACCGCGACCGCGCAAATGCTGCAAAGTATTATGTAGTAAGCGTGTATAATCCTGCCGGTAAGCTTGTTGGCAGAACCGAGTTTGGTACGGGTGTTACAGCCGCTGATACACTGAAAAACATTGAACTTGAAATTCCTATTCTCGAAAAGGTGCAGCGCTGGAGCACCGAGACTCCCAACCTCTACAAGGTAGAGATTGAGCAGCGCGAGGGAATGTCGCCTGACGGCAAGTGCGAAATGGCATTCTCTACGAACTACGGCTTCCGCCACATAGAGATTAAAAACTCGCAGATTTTTGTGAATGGCGAGCGTGTGATGTTCAAGGGCGTCAACCGTCACGACACACATCCTCTCTACGGACGCGCAGTGCCCACAGAGTCGATGCTTCAGGATGTTCTTCTCATGAAGCGCAACAATATTAATACAATCCGCACGTCGCACTATCCCAATGCCGCACGCATGTATGCCATGTTCGACTACTATGGTCTTTACTGCATGGACGAGGCCGACCTCGAGGATCATGCTAACAATTCCATCAGCAGCCTTCCCTCGTGGATTCCTGCCTTTGTCGATAGAATAGAACGCATGGTGCTGCGCGACCGCAACCACCCCTCGGTAATCTTCTGGAGCCTGGGTAACGAGTGTGGCAACGGCAGCAATTTCAAATATTGCTACGAGGCGGCTCATCGTCTCGACACACGCCCTGTGCACTACGAAGGCTCGTACAGCGGTGGCCGTCCCTTCGGCGGTGGTCTCCACAGCGACGTGTACTCGAAGATGTACCCGGGAATGGCGTGGATGCGCGAGAATACAAGCAACCTCGACAAGCCCATGTTCCTCTGTGAATATGCTCACGCAATGGGTAACGCCATCGGTAACCTGCTCGAGTATTGGGAGGCTATAGAGAACAGCAACGCCACTGCCGGCGGCTGCATTTGGGATTGGGTCGATCAGGCAATCTACGACCCGGCCGAGATTAAGGCGGGCACTTACGAGGGCCGTTTGCACACAGGTTACGACTATCCGGGCCCCCATCAGGGTAATTTCTGCTCGAATGGTATTGTAACAGCTACACGCGAAGAGACTCCCAAACTCAAAGAGGTGAAGGGTGCCTATGAGTATGTAGCCTTCAAGCTTCTCGCCATCGACCGCGAGCATGGCTACGCTACGGTTGAGATACGCAACAAGTACGACTTTACCAACCTCGCGGATTTTGATATTCAGGTTCAGTCGCTGATTAACGGCAAGGTGGTGAAGAAGGCAAAAATGAAGATGCCCGACGTTGCTCCCGGTGCCTCTGTGACAAAGACTTTCCGATTCCCCACTTCGAATGTGAAGAATCACGAACTTCTGCTTAACCTGTTCCTCGTGCGTCGCGACGCTACACGCTGGTGCGAGGCCGGACACGTAGAGGCAAGCGAGCAGTATGTGATTGCCGAGCGTCAGTGGGGCGAGTTTGCAGGAAAGGCCGGCGATACTGACAATGCTGCAGGTGTCGGCGCCATTGCGGGAGGTCTCATTGGCGGAGTCGCAACAAAGGTCGTTGCCGAGGCTGTCACCGATACAAAGATTCCCAAACTGCGTATGGCGAACGACACTCTCTATGTTCAGAATAGCAAGGTGTCGGCTAAACTCTGTGCCAAGAGCGGAGCACTGCTCTCGTTGCAGATGCGCGGCCACGATTTTGTGCAGAATAATAGTTTCGTATACGACAACCATCGTTGGATAGAGAACGACCGTTTCAACCGTACGGATGCTCTCAACGACAGTACCGCCGAAATTTCATACGCGATAAATTACGACAACAAGAGCCTCGACCTTTACGTGAAACGTGGCGGCAAGCTCTGCCCGACGGTTGTTGCCTACAGTTTCTACTACGATGGCGAGGTTGACATCGAGGCGGAATTTACTCCCGCTACTGCCAACCTGCGTCGCGCGGGATTAGTGTCGTACATCAATCCCGAGTATAGCAATGTCGACTATTATGCTTACGGCCCTTGGGAGAACTCAAGCGACCGCAAGGCAGGAGTGATGCTCGGACGCTACAAGACCACCGTGGAGAACATGGGCGGAAACTATGTGAAGCCTCAGAGCTGCAACAACCGCGAGGGACTGCGCGAGCTCTCTCTCACAAATGCGAAGGGTGTCGGACTCAACGTGAAGGTGCTCTCGGGCGACTGCTCGTTCTCGGCTCTCCGCTACACAGATGCTTCGCTGATGAACGCGCGCCATTTGTGGGAGGCTGAAAAGTCGCCTTACATTGTTCTTCATCTTGACGCTGCTCTGCGTGGCGTGGGAAATGCAAGCTGTGGCTACGACGTTGATACTCTCGAAAAATATCGCGTGCCCAACAAGCCTCTGAAGTATAAACTGCGCCTGTCGTATGTGAAACTTTAGCGCTTGTTGCTAATGGATAAAATAGTCCTCGACTTTTAGAAAGTCGAGGACTATTTTTGTGATTGTTGCCGGTGCTCAGCGGCTCGACAATCAACATCGTGCATTAAAAAAGGAGCCTCGATGAAGTGAACCCCAAAAGTTAGACAAAAAACTTTTGGGGTTTATTTTATGCGTAAGAAACACGATTATTCAGCATTGCTAAAATATATGCATATGCTTGAAAGTGGTTATTCCATCAATTACATTCACACTCATTAT
>JAFYPH010000035.1 GCA_017547585.1 Bacteroidaceae bacterium
ATCCGCGCCTTTTACTGCGGCCGTTGCCTGTGATTTTGACAGTGCTGTATTTGAGGGAAGTAACTTTTGTAAAAAGAGCTCTCCCTCTTAGCTAAGAGGGGGAGTTTTTGCAAGCATCGGTAACTTCTAAAAACTTCCGGCACCGTTAAAGGGCACAGTGAGAGCCCGTATGTTTTTCGGATAAAGTGCGAGGACTGTTTGACTGCTAGTTATACACGCATCGCGTGGATAACTGAAGGAGTTCCACAGCACCCGAAAAACATACGAAAGGCTTGAGTGACAAGGCTCGTTTGACTGAGGAATGTTGCCCATAGGCAACTTGTGAACAAAGAACGAGCCGACTGCACTTTCCGTGTGCCGGGCCTTTGGTACTTTGGGCGCCAAAGTACATTCAGAAAAAACAGCCATTCGTATAGCAAGAAAGATTAATGGTAAAAAATACAGGGATTGAAGAAACAAAATCCTCAATCCCCATAATTATAGTAACAAAAATTATCAATTACTTTTTCACATAATACTCCAGCCAATTATTGAAAAGCCTCATCGCATGGCCGCTCCATCTATTCACAGGCGACAGTTGAGGATCATCATTCAGATAATAGTTGCGAGGAACCTCAATAGGCAATCCCTTGGCAACGTCGCGACGATACTCGCTGTCGAGAGTATAAAGAGCATACTCAGAATGACCCGTAAAATAAAAGTCGCGCGTGCCGCGCTCGGTCATTATATAAACGCCCGACTCCTCCGACTCGGAGAGGAGCTCGACCCTACTCTCGGCAACAACATCCTCGCGGCGGATTTCCGTGTGACGGCTGTGAGGCACAAAATACACATCGTCGAAGCCTGTAAAGAGAGGAATATCCTTGCGCAGCAGCTTGTGGGGGAAGATTCCGAACATCTTCGCGGGAAGCAGATATTTGGGTATCGAGAATCGGTGGTACAGTATCGCCTGGGCCGCCCAGCAGATGTAGAGTGTCGAGGTTACATTCTCCTTTGCCCAATCGAAAATCTGCTGAAGTTCGGGCCAATAGGTAACCTGTTCGTACTCGAGTTTTTCTACGGGAGCGCCGGTGATTATAAAGCCATCGAAACGCTGATTGCGCACCTCGCTGAAGCTCTTATAGTAACGAGCCATATGCTCGGGCGAAGCATTCTTGGGCACGTGAGTGTCGAGCTTCACAAGCGTAATCTCCACCTTGTTGGTCGACGACGCAAACAGACGTATAAAGTCGGCCTCGGTAGTCTCTTTCGTGGGCATTATATTGAGCAACGCCACCCTGAGAGTGTCGGGCGTTACTGTGTCAAACGTCTCTATGTTCACTCCCTCGGCACGCACATTTTCTAGTGCGGGGAGCCCTGTAGGTACTTTTAAAGGCATACTCTTTTCTTTTATTACCAGATGTTCAAACGCTCCTCTTCGGGAATATATAATTTATCGTCGGCAGTGACGCCAAAGGCTTTGTACCAATCCTCAATGTGAGGAAGGGTGCCATTCACGCGCCAGCGCGAGAGTGAGTGAGGATCGCTCTTCGTACGGTTGCGTATCTCCTCGTCGCGTATGTTACCCGCCCACACGTTTGCATAGGCAAGGTAGAAACGCTGCTCGGGTGTAAAGCCGTCGAGCACGGGAAGAGCCGCATCTTTTGTAGCGTTGCGGAAGGCCTGCATAGAGATTGTAAGGCCACCGTGGTCGGCAATATTCTCGCCAACGGTAAGCTCTCCGTTAGCCTTCATGTCTGGCAGCACATATATTTTGTTGAAGTGGTCGATGATGACCTTTGTGCGTGCCGTGAAGCTCTCGGCATCTTTCTCGGTCCACCAATCGGTGAAGTTTCCGTTCTTGTCGAAGCGACGGCCCTGGTCGTCGAATCCGTGTGTCATTTCGTGGCCGATAACCACTCCGATGGCACCGTAGTTGAAGGCATCGTCGGCCTCCATGTCAAAGAAGGGATATTGCAGGATTCCCGCGGGGAAGCATATTTCGTTGGTGGTGGGATTATAGTAGGCGTTCACCGTCTGCGGAGTCATGTACCACTCGTCGGCGTCGACAGGCTTATTGTGCTTGCGCGCAATTACGTCGTCCCACATAAACTGCGAAATGCGGCGGCAGTTGGCTGCGTAGCTGTCGGCGGGGTCGATTGTCAAGAGACTGTAATCTTTCCATTTGTCAGGGTAGCCTATCTTCACTCTGAAGGTGTTCAGCTTTTCGTGTGCAAACTGCTTGGTGCTGTCGCTCATCCACTCCTGTGCATCGATGCGTTCGCCCAGCGCTACCTGCAGATTGCGAACAAGTTCGAGCATACGCTCCTTTGCTGCGGGAGGGAAATATTTTGCTACGTACAGTTGTCCCACGGCCTCGCCAAGCGCGGCGTTCACCGCTCCGAGGGCGCGTTTCCAACGGGGACGCTGCTCCTGTGTACCGCTGAGCGTGCGGCCGTAAAAGTCGAAATTCTGCTCGCTGAATGCGTCGCTGAGTTCCCCGGCGGTGCTATTTATAATGTTCCACTGCATATAGGCAACGAGGTCGGCAAGCGGAGCGTCGCTGACGATGGCCGCAACCTCGGCGAGGGGTGCAGTCTGTGCCACGTTAAGCGCGGCGATATTTTCTATTCCCAGATTGCCGAAGAACTGTTCCCACGCAACTGTCGGGTACTCACTTTTCAATGAGTCGAAGCTGAAGTGGTGGTAGTTGGCGGCGGGGTCGCGCTGCTGCACATTGTCGTAAGACTTTTCGGCGATGCATGTCTCGATGCGCATCACAGCCTCCATATTCTTGGTTGCCTGCTGCTCGTCGACGCCGCAGAGCATGAACATCTTCACCACATGCTCGCGGAATTTCTCGCGGATGTTCACCGTAGCGCTATCCTCGTCGAAGTAGTAGCTTTTCTCGGGCAGCGAGAGGCCTCCCTGATAAATTTGCAGCAGATTGTTCTTGCTGTCCATGATGTCCGCCTCGAAAAATACGTGGAAGAAACCCGCGATTCCCTGACGCATATGCTCGGCTGTCAGAGGAAGAGCCTCGGCGTTGCTTTTCATGGCCGCCACCTGTGAGAGAAGCTCCACAATGGGGGTGTAGCCCTCGGCGTTGCGACGGGTGCTGTCCATCGCCAGATTATAGAGGTCGCCAATCTTCTTGGCGTTGGAATTTTCGGGTGCATCTTTCACGGCAGCCTGTTCGAGCACAAGCTCTTTCAGCTGCTCGCGGTTTTTCTCGGCGAGAGCATCGAACTGTCCGTAGCGTGCATATTCGGCTGTCAGGGGATTCTTTTTCATCCACCCGCCATTGGCATATTCATAAAAGTCGTCACCTGGCTTCAGCGTGGTGTCGAGGTTGCTTTTGTCTATCTTGGATTCCATAGGCTTGGGCATCATGCAGGCAGTTATACTTAGCGCGGCTATTGTGCTGATGATAATTGTCTTCATTGATTGTATAAATTGATTGAACTTATTTATTTGTCTCTAAACTCTCGAGCTCTTCCATGCTTGCCTCCCACTCGTTCATGGCCTCATTGAGCTGTTTTTTCAACGATGCGTAGCGCTCGTAGTTTGCTGCATCGGCGCCGCCCTCGGGGGTGCTCATGATTGCTTCGATGGCAGCTATTGCCGACTCAAGTTCGTTCACGGCGCGCTCGTTCTCTTCGACGCGGCGCTCAACCTTGCGGCGCTGCTTCATAAGCTGTTTCTCGGCCTCGTAGCTCAGACGGTTGTCACTCTGCTGCTTGGGTGCATCCTTTGCGACAGCCTTGGGCGAAGCTGCAACAGCCTCGTTTATATTCTGGGCATTCTTCGCGGCAAGGAATTCGTAGATTCCTCCAAGATGTTCGCACACCTTTCCGTCGCCAAACTCGTAGACCTTTGTCACAAGGCCGTCGAGGAAGTGGCGGTCGTGGCTGACGATGATTACCGTTCCGTCGAAGTCGCGGATGGCCTCTTTGAGCACATCTTTCGACTGCATGTCCAGGTGGTTGGTGGGCTCGTCGAGGATGAGCAGATTCATCTGCTGCAACAGCAATTTTATCATTGCCAGACGGCTGCGCTCGCCACCCGAGAGCACTCGCACCTGCTTGTCCGAGGCCTCGCCGCCGAACATGAAAGCTCCGAGAATGTCGCGTATCTTCAAGCGAATGTCGCCCGTCGCAACATTGTCGATGGTCTCGAACACCGTAAGATTTTCGTCGAGCAACTGTGCCTGATGCTGAGCAAAATAGGCTGTCTCGACATTGTGTCCGATGGTGATGTTTCCATCGTAGCCAAGCTCGCCCAGGATGCAGCGCACGAGCGTAGTCTTTCCCTCGCCGTTGCGTCCGACGAAGGCTACCTTCTCGCCGCGGTTGATAGTGAAATTGACGTTACCGAATACCTTGTGGTCGCCGAAGCTCTTTGCAACATCCTCGCACACTACAGGGTAGTTGCCGCTGCGTGTGGCGGGCGCGAACTTCAGTCGCAGACGGCTCGTGTCCTCTTCGTCGATGACGATGGGCACCATCTTTTCAAGCTGCTTGATGCGGCTCTGCACCTGCACGGCCTTCGTGGGCTTGTAGCGGAAGCGCTCGATAAACTGCTTGGCATCGGCAATCTCTTTCTGCTGATTCTCGTAGGCACGAATCTGCTGCTCGCGGCGCTCTTTGCGCAGCTGCATAAATTCGTCGTAGGGCATCTTGTAGTCGTGAATGCGTCCGCAGGTAATCTCTATCGTGCGGGTGGTCACTGCGTTCAGAAACGCGCGGTCGTGGCTGACAAGCACCACTGCATTGCCGCTGCGCGCAAGGAACTGCTCGAGCCACTGAATACTCTCAATATCAAGGTGGTTGGTGGGCTCGTCGAGCAGAAGAACGTCAGGGTGGCGCAACAGCAGCTTCGCAAGCTCTATTCTCATGCGCCAGCCGCCACTGAACTCACTTGTGGGGCGCGTAAAGTCGCTGCGTTTGAAGCCCAATCCCTGCAGGGCACGCTCAATCTCGGCCTCGTAGTGGCTTCCGCCCATCATCGTATATTGCTCGTTAAGATGGGTGTACTCCTCTATAAGTTCGTGGTAACTTTCACTCTCGTAATCGGTGCGTGTGGCAAGCTCGTCGTTCATGCGGTTCAGACGCTGCTCCATTTCGTGAATGTGCTCGAAAGCCTGCTCGGCCTCTTGAAAGACTGTGCGGCCATCGGCGTGTGTCATCACCTGCGGCAGATAGCCAATGGTGATGTTGCGCGGCAACGCCACGGTGCCGCTGCTGGGCGACTGCTCGCCCGAGAGTATGCGCAGCATTGTAGTCTTGCCGGCACCATTCTTACCGACAAGAGCTATGCGGTCTCTTTTGTTGATGATGAAACTGACATCGTGAAAAAGATTCGTTCCACCAAAATCAACGCGTAAGTCGTTTATAGATATCAATTTTCTGTACTTTATTTTAAAATTTCATTCAAACGGGCGAAAAAATCCTGTGCAGTGACCAGCGCATCGTATTTCGCGCCGAAAAGGTCGAAAAGGATATTCGACTTTCCATCGATTGCATTTTCGATGTACGGGAGAGCCTCGTCCTTTCGTCCCGAGTGGCACAGCATATATGCAAGATAGGAATCGACATCGGCCGAGTCGTACATCTTCTCGCGCGTATGCTTCAACACTGTGATTGCCAACGAAGTGTGTCCGTAAGAATATATGTATAGTGCAAATTCGAGCAGAATCTCGTCGCGGTTGCGCGGCTCGCGCTCGACAACCTCCATGTGACGCAGCAAAAGGCTCTCTTTGTCGTGAATCTCCAAAAAACCCGCGCCGTGCAGGGCAAGCATATTAATGTCGGGAACATCGAACGACAGGAGTTTCTCCATCATCATGTTCGCTCCCTCGCGGTTGCCGGCAGTGTCGTATATGAGTGTCCTGTTAATGTCCACTATCAGCGCCTCGGTGGTAGTAAGCTCGCCACTGAGCTGCAGGTCTTCGAAGAAGCGCAACGCCTCGCCGTATCTTTTCAGTCCGCACAGCGAGAGGGCCGCGAAGAAGGTAGAGACGACGTTACCGGGGTACATTGCCGTAAGCTCACAAAAAGCATCGTAGGCCTTTTGGTAATCTTTAAGATAGTAGTGGCAATAGGCCTGCATCATCTTTGCATACTCGGCATCTTCGTTGGTGGTGAGTTCGTACTCGAAACACTCGATAGCCTTGCCGTAACGCCCTGTAACATAATAGATGTAGCCCAGCTGCTCCCAATAGAAATAGTTGTAGGGATTGTTGTCGAGCAGACTATTATAGAGGGCAAGCGCCTCTTGCATGCGACGCATCTCCACAAGGCAGTCGGCCTTTGCTTCGAGCAGAGGGACCTCTGTGGGGTATTTGCGCAATCCCTTCTCTATCCACATGAGTGCCTCGGCAAGAAAGCCGCCCTTTATCATCACGTCGAGAGTGTTCAGCGCAAGGTCGTTGCGCAGGTTGGTCTCTTCCATTATCGCATTCAGGCGCGAGATTGCACTGTCGCCACCGTCGGCCATGTCCACTTCGGCTTTCAGAAGCTGAAGCTCGGGAGTGTCCATCACCGAGATTGCGTTGAGCTTGCGGCGCGCCTCCTGCACCTCGCCCCTACTGAGCAGGGTGCGTATTTCGGCCTCGGTTATCTGCGTGTCGCCGGGGTAGAGTTTGCGGGCATAGGATATTACGTTTTCCGCATCGGCGGCTCTGTTCTTGAACAGATAGTACGACGCAAGCTCGAGAAGGTCGTCACTGCTGAAATATGAATTCATTCCATATTCGCGCATCTGTTCGTACCTCTCGAGTAGCGAGCGAAACTCTTTAGACTTGAAAAACGATGTATCCATTCTTCGTTTATTTGCCTTTTATCTTGCTCCATGTATCTTTGAGCGACACTGTGCGGTTGAACACAGGATGCTCGGGGGTGCTGTCGGGGTCGACGTTGAAGTAGCCTATGCGCTGGAACTGCAAGTAATCGAGAGGCTTGGCATTGGCAAGATATTTCTCTACGTAGCACTCTGTGAGCACCTTCAACGAGTCGGTGTTTATTGCCTCTTTCATTGCTTCGAGACTGTCGCAGTTCTTTGCCTCGCGGATGGCTGCAATTTCGTCGCGGGGGTTCTCGACCTTCCACAGACGATCGTAGAGACGTACCTCGGCCTTGATGCAGTGGTTACAGCTTACCCAGTGGAGGGTGCTCTTCACCTTGCGGTTAGCCTCGGGCTCGCCGGTCTTTGTTCCGGGAATGTATTCGCAGAGAACCTCTGTTACGTTGCCATTCTCGTCTTTGTTGCAGCCGGTGCAGAGAACGATGTAGGCGTTCTTCAAGCGCACCTCGCGACCGGGTGTCAGGCGGAAGAAGCTCTTGGGAGCATCCTCCATAAAGTCGTCGCGCTCTATCCAAAGCTCGCGGCTGAACTCTATTGTGTGTGAGCCTTCCTCGGGTTTTTCGGGGTTGTTGATTGCCTGCAGTGTCTCGCTCTGTCCCTCGGGGTAGTTGGTGATTACAAGCTTCAAGGGGTTGATTACCGCCGACACGCGTGTGGCGCGGCTGTTGAGGTCTTCGCGAACAGCCGACTCGAGAAGTGCAAAGTCGTTGAGTGCGTCGAATTTTGTGTATCCGATTTTGTCGACAAAGTTGCGGATAGACTCGGGCGAGTAGCCGCGACGGCGGAAGCCGCAGAGTGTCGGCATTCGGGGATCGTCCCAGCCGTTCACAAGGCCCTCTTTAACGAGGATAAGCAGGTTGCGCTTGCTCATGAGTGTATAGTTGAGGTTCAATTTGTTGAACTCATACTGACGGGGACGGTTGTCGTCGAGGTCTTTGCCCTCTTTGAGCTCGTCCACAAAATAGTCGTACAAAGGACGGTGGGGCACAAACTCCAAAGTACAGAGTGAGTGTGTAACGCCCTCGAAATAATCACTCTGGCCGTGCGCAAAGTCGTACATAGGGTAGGCTTTCCATGTGTCGCCTGTGCGGTGGTGGGGAGTCTTTACCACGCGATAGATAATGGGGTCGCGGAAGTGCATGTTCGAGTGTGCCATGTCTATCTTGGCACGCAACACCATTGCACCCTCTTCAATCTCGCCGCTGTTCATTTTCTCGAAGAGTGCAAGGCTCTCTTCGATGGGGCGGTCGCGGTAGGGGCTGTTGACACCCGCCTGTGTGGGAGTTCCCTTCTGCTCGGCAATCTGTGCAGATGTCTGCTCGTCGATGTAGGCCTTGCCCTCTTTGATGAGGCGCACGGCAAAGTCCCACAGCTGGGGGAAGTAGTCGGATGCATAGTAGACGTTTGCCCACTCGAATCCGAGCCATTTGATGTCCTCCATGATTGCGTCTACGTACTCTGTATCCTCTTTTGTGGGGTTAGTATCGTCGAAGCGAAGGTTACATATTCCATTGTATTTTTCGGCCATTCCAAAATCCATGCAGATGGCTTTTGCGTGGCCTATATGAAGATAGCCGTTGGGCTCGGGCGGGAAACGAGTCTGCACACGTCCGGCATTTTTACCCTGACTGAGGTCGTCGATAATCTCCTGCTCGATGAAGCTGATACTTTTCTTTTCAAGATTTTCGTTTTCTTTTATTTCCATATCTTGTAACATTTGAATTTACATACTAATGAAACGCGCCACACAGTGTGGCGACGCGTCGTTGCTTGTCAAACTGCAAAAATAAGAAAACTTCTTATATTTGCAATCTATTTTTCGTGAAAATATTTCGCTGAAAAGGGCACGGATATTAAGATTCCCTTGAAATTCACTCTATTTTTTGCAATCGCGCAGCACGTAATTGCAATAATAGCCCAATTTGTACAATTTGAAGAGGAAAAGCGAGGGTGTTTCGCTCATGAGATTAGCCAGCAGAAGCTGCTGCGTCTGTCGCCACATCCACGCTGAAAGCGGCAGAAGCCCCAGGCTGCGCAGACGACGGAAGGCCGACAGCAGCGGAGTCGTGTCAATCTCTTCGCGGATAGTATAGAGTGTCTTCAGCGACTGCTCTATCTTGCGCAGATACTGCTTGTTGCTCTCGAGGCCCGTGTGCAGCAAAGGGTTGTCTATGTGCTCGACAACGTGTCCGCGCTCCTTTATCTGATGACCGAAGAGTGTATCCTCGTAGCCATACTCCTTTATACTCTCGTCGAAGCGGATGGAGAGGAAAAGCTCGCGTTTGATGGCAAAGTTGAATGTGGAAAAATCATTATATGGACGTTTGGCGCGCACCGAAGCGGGGCGTTTCTTGTCGGCATTCTTCTCGTACTTGTACCTGAGCGTGCAGTCGGGCGAGGGAATAATCACCGGATGGTAGAGGCCGCCGCACACTATATTGTGACTTTGCAGAGCCTGCAAATATGTTGCCAGATAGTCGTTTTTCTCGACAATGGCGTCGCTGTCGATAAAGACTAGATTTTCGTAGCGAGCCTCCTCGGCGAGGCGGTTGCGTATGCGCGCACGGCCTTGATTCTCTTTATATTCGATGATGCGGCACTCGGGCAGCTGTGACATTGGGCGGTTGAGCTCCACCCCTTCGCACGACGAGCCATCCTCGCCCAGCAGAATCTCGTAGGGGACGCCCAAAAGTGCGCCCTGACGCGAGAGTGCCTCGACAAGAATGCGGCAATTATAATCTTTCGTCGGAATGAGTATCGACAGCATCTTATTCGGATTTTTAACAATCTCCAATGTGAAAATAGTGCAAACAAACGTAACGCAAGCTTGATTGCAAGTTACAATGTAAATGCAGCCTATTTTCGCGGTATCTATATTGCAAAAATAGTGCAAACGAGCGTAACGCAAGCTTGCTTGCAAGTTACAATGTGAGTGCAGCCTATTTTCGCGGTATCTATATTGCAAAAATAGTGCAAACGAGCGTAACGCAAGTTTACTTGCAGGTTACAAAGCGAGTGCAGCCTATTTTCGCGGTATCTATATTGCAAAAATAGTGCAAACGAGCGTAACGCAAGTTTACTTGCAGGTTACAAAGCGAGTGCAGCCTATTTTCGCGGTATCTATACCGCAAAGTTACTATTTTGTGATTATCTTTGCAAGCAGCAACGTAACATTCTGCGCTGATTAAGGAAACTTTAACCAAGTGCGTCCTTTGGACACGCAAATTAATTTTAATTAGGAAAGAGAGGAAGAAGATGGCTCAACCTTTGGCTGAACGACTGAGACCGACCACGCTCGATGGATTCGTGGGACAGAAACATATTGTGGGCGAAGATGCCGTACTTAGAAAAATGGTGGAATCGGGGCGCATTCTATCGTTTATTCTTTGGGGCCCTCCGGGCACGGGAAAGACCACGCTCGCAAAGATTATCGCCCACAAGCTGAATCGCCCATTCTACACGCTGAACGCAGTGTCGGCGGGCGTCAAGGACGTGCGCGAGGTTATCGAAAAGGCAAAATCAGCGCCACTGTTCTCGGCCGGCGGCTCGCCCATACTCTTCATCGACGAGATTCACAGATTCAGCAAGTCCCAGCAGGACTCGCTGCTGAACGCCGTGGAGACGGGAGTGGTTACGCTCATAGGCGCAACTACCGAAAACCCCTCTTTCGAGGTTATTCGCCCGCTGCTGTCGCGCTGCCAGCTTTACGTGCTGAAATCTCTTGAAAAAGAGGATCTTCTGACACTGCTGCAGCATGCTGTGGAGAGCGACGAAGTGCTGAAAAAGCGCGGAGTGGAACTGCGAGAGACAGAGGCTCTGCTCGCCCACAGCGGAGGCGACGCGCGCAAGCTGCTGAACGTGCTCGAGCTTGTTGTCGAGGCCGACAGCGACTCGCCCATCGTAATAACAAACGAAAAGGTTAAGCAACGCATTCTCACGAATCCCGCCGCATACGACAAGGACGGAGAGATGCACTACGATATTATTTCGGCATTCATAAAATCTATTCGCGGCAGCGACCCCGACGCGGCCCTCTATTGGCTCGCACGCATGATTGAGGGCGGCGAAGACCCCGCGTTCATCGCCCGTCGATTGATAATCTCGGCCTCGGAGGACATTGGCCTCGCCAACCCCAACGCCCTGCTGATAGCAAACGCCGCTTTCGACGCAGTGATGAAGATTGGATGGCCCGAAGGACGCATCCCCCTCGCACAGGCGACAGTCTATCTGGCAACGTCGCCCAAGAGCAATTCTGCATATATGGGAATAAATATTGCGCTCGAAAAGGTGCGCGAGACGGGTAACCAGCCTGTACCGTTGCATCTGCGCAACGCCCCCACGGAGCTTATGAAAGACCTTGGCTACTCGGACGGTTACAAATACTCACACGACTACCCGGGACACTTTGTGCGCCAGCATTTTATGCCCGACAGACTCGCGGGCACAATCTTCTGGGAGCCGCAGGAGAATGCCGTAGAGGAGAAGATGAAAGAGAGAATGAAAGGTTGTTGGGGCGAGTACAAAAAATACAAATAGAATCAGGAATATATTCCCCTGTTTTTCAGCACCACATAGATGATTACCGGCGCACCCAGCAGCGGAGTCACGGCGCCCAGAGGCACAAGGCCGCTCTCGCCGGGCAGCTGACAGATGATGTTGCAAAGTAATGTTGTTGCGCCACCCAAAAGAATGGTCATCGGCAGCAGAATGCGGTGGTTGTTACTCTTGAGCAACAAACGCGCCACGTGCGGAACGGCAAGCCCCACAAAGGTTATCGGGCCGCAATAGGCTGTGACGATTGCCGTGAGAAAACCCGTGAGCAGCAGCAACAGCGCACGCACGCGTTTGGTCTTTACGCCCAGGTTGGCAGCATAGGAATTGCCCAGCAGCAGTGCATTCAGAGGCTTCATCATCAGCAGTGACAGCAGTAACGAGCCCCCCGCAAGTGCCACAAAAACAGGAAGTTGTTGCGTAGAAACTCCGCCAAAATTTCCCATTCCCCAAATAAGATAGGAGTGCACGCCCTCGGCTGTGGAGAAGTAGTTGAGCAGCGAAATGAGCGACGACGTCAGATAGCTGAGAGCCATTCCCGCAATGAGCAGGAAGATATTTCCGCGCAGCAACGTCGAGAAGAGAAGAATCACTCCTATTATGAAAATAGCGCCAAGAAAAGCCCCCGAAAGGACAGCCATATAGCCGCCGATGCTCATTGTTCCGGCAACGAAAGTTCCCTGCAACAACAGCATCACCACCGCGACGCCAAGGCCGGCGCCGCTGTTTATTCCAAAGACCTCGGGGCCCGCAAGAGGGTTGTTGAAAAGTGTCTGCAGCATAAGACCGGCTGCCGATAGCGCCATTCCCGCGAATAGCGCCACAACCGCCTGAGGCAGACGCGATTGCATGAGTATCAAGCGCCAGCTTTCGTGTCGCGGCTCGCCACCGAAGAGTATTTCGAGTACATCGGCAAAGGGAATCTCTACCGAGCCGAAAAATATGTTCGCCACAAAAAGCAGCAGTGCAACGAAGCTCGCGAGCAGCAAAGGAAGCACTCTTCTACTCTTGCATTTTCTCATAGTATCGTAATTTATAATTGTCGTTCAGTTCGGGGTGCAGCAGACAGGCAAGCTCTTCGAGGAGAATATCGGGGCGGAAGGGTGTCTCTTCGTAGAAACGCTTGTTGCTCACATTGCATGCAAAGATACGTCTCTCGCGGAAAGGACGCAACAGTGTGTAGCCCGAAAATTCCTGTTCGAGCGAAGAATAGCTTTTATCTTTGTCGGCGCCATATTTCACCAGCCACACGTCGGCACTGTCGGCACGCGCGAGCACTGTCTCGAATGAATAGGGCACAGAGCCGCTATTGTCGTTGTTTCCAAAAAGATAGTCGGCACCCGCGTCGCGATAAAGTTGCCCCATAGTGCTGCCTCCGCCGGGCATGTACCACGCAGAGCCGCTCTTCAGTTCGCACATCAGTCGCGGACGAGTGGCGCACGAATCGACCCTCGCCTTTATTCTATAATAATTTTCGCACACAGCAAAAAAGAGCGAGTCGGCCTTTTCGCCTACACCCAGCAGACGACCATAGAAACGCACCCACTCGGCGCATCCGAGAGGAGAGCTTTCCATATAATCGACGCACTCTACAAGGGGAACATCCACGCGCTCCATTTTTCCGTAGCCGCCATTCTTGAAAGGAATCACCCACGCAGCCTCGGGAGCAAGCTCGAGCAGACGTTCGAGATTCACGTCCACCGAACTTCCGCAATCTGTTATTTTTCCGGCAGCAATATTCTCGCGCACCTGTGACACGGACATATAGCGCGCATCGCACACGCCCGAAATTGCATCTACGCAGCCCAGAGTGACGAAAAGCTGTGCGTGCAGCGTGGCAAACAGCAGCTGATTGTTCAAAGGGGTGCGCAGCAGCGTAACACCCTGTGGAACAGCAACATCGGCACTATCTTTGGGCAGCAGCATATATCTGTGCAGAAAGGCGCCCGCCTTCCACGGATTCTTCACATTCACAAGCGTGTAGCCGTCACACTCGACCATCTGCAGCAGCGACGAATGGAGCATGGGCAGCGTGTCGCCACCCACCGCAAATGTAGCGGTGGGGGCGACACGGCCGCACGACTGCAGCATGGTGCCTATAAGTATCAATATTGCTATAATCAGACGCATATATATTTTTTATTAGTTGCGGAATCGTGCTCCGGATGTATAGTAGCCAACCTCGAAGAGTCCCTTCTGCTCGCCATCGGCGCTGTACACTCTCATAGTGCCAAAGTCGTCGGCCGAGGGTGAGAATCCCACATAAATGTCGCCCGTCTGGGGATTGACATTCAACGAGCAAACATCTTTCATCGCCTCTTCGGGGAGAATCTCGCTCTTCTCGCCCGTTGCAACATCCAATTTACAAAGGGGCGAATAGTTGGTCAAGAAATTGCTGTAGCTGAAAGTTGCATTCACATAGTAGATACACTCGCCGCAGGTGGCCATATAGGTTGCGTTCTCTACAATCTTCTCGAGAGTGGCACTCTCTGTATCCACTCTGTAGATTGTGGGCAGAATGTCGCTATAGTTTCCCGAGTCGATTATATAGACCTCGCCACCGCACACAAGGCTTTGCGTATAGGGGTTGCACACATTCTCTTTTATGATTTTCGCCTCGCCCGATGCAAGGTCGATGAGAGCCACAGTAGCCTCGCCACCACCGTTACCGCCGTAGTTGGAATTGTTCACAACCAGCGTTCCATCCACGACGCTGATGCCCTCGGGGTAGCTACCCGAATAGATGCGGGTGAGTGAGTCGCCGCTCGCTGCATTGTACACGTAAACGTAGCCATCGTAGTTTGTTACATACACTTTCTGGCCATCGGTTGCCATGTAACGGGGAGAGGCACCCTCGGCAGCATAAGTATACTGGCGCACGCGCTTGCCTGTCTCGTCGAGAATCTCGAGTTTCTGCGAATTTGTAACAGTCACAAAAAGTTTGTCACCCACCCACAAGAGATCCTGCGCAACGTCGCCCAGAAGTTCGCCGTTGGCTGTAAAGAAAATATCTTCGTTGCAGTCGGGTGACGTTGCTGTTCCGGCCGCTGCATCGTACACCTGCAGGCTGGCATTGTTGAAGCCCCAGCCACCTTGATTGACTACGTAGCAAGAGTTCTGCACGTTGCCATTGCCGCCATTACCACCATTGTCATCATCCTCGCTGCATGCTGTGAAAGTCACTGCGCCAAATGCCAAAAGCATCCACAAAAAAAGATTCTTTTTCATAGTTCACAAATATTATAAGCTTAATTTAAATGTCAATGTGTAATTGCGTCCGGGCATCGGATAATAACGGATAATCTCGTAATTCCTGTCGGCGATATTCTTAACTTCAGCCTTTGCGAAAAGCGAGAGTCCTTTAAAATTCCATGTGCGCGCGAGCCACAATGAGTGCTCGCCGTATGCCTCTATTTCGTTAGAGGGGATATTCCTTGCAATAAAATAGCGTTTGCCGCTCCACAGCAGCGAGTAACCAAAATCGGCCACGGGGGTGGCAAGCGCCGCATCCACCGCACCAGAGTGCAGCGGGGTGTAGACTATCTGATGGCCATAGAGCGACGAGCCGGGCGTGCGGTTCTCGGCACGCATATAGCTGTAGACTGCCGAGAGGTGTAGTTTCGTGCGCGAGGGGAGCGAGAATACACCCTTCGCATTAATATCGGCGCCCAGCGTCTCTACATAATCGACGTTGCTCATTTTCCATATAAACACAGCGGGAACGGCCACAATCTTGTCCTTAATTTCGCCACGATAGGCATCGGCCGACAGCGTAAGCTCGTCGCAGCAACCGAAAGGACGCGCCGAATATGCTGCACCCACATTATACTGCCGTGTCTTTTCGGGTGCGAGGTTGTAGTTTCCTATCTCTCTGTAGTAGAGGTCGTTGAAGGTGGGCAGACGGAAGATACTCTTGTACGATGCACGCAGACAAAAATCGACGCCGGCGAAAGGATAGCACGATAGTGCCACCGAGGGCGAGAAGCGGCTGCGGTCGGGGGCAACGTCACCGTGAGGAGCGCTCTCGCGTGTCGCCGTGTGCAACAGCGAGCCTGTCAGCGAGAATGCACGGTAGCTGTAGCGCGCGCTCACGGCACTGAGCGCCGTCAGGCGCTCGGGTTCTGTGGGCATCGACACGTGGTTGTTCGTGGTGCGCAAAGAATTCTTGAACAGCTCTTCGCTCCACGCAAACGACAATCCCTCAATAAAATTGGGAGTCCACATGAAGGTAGCCGAAAAATCTGTCTCGCGCTGACGGTAACGGTCGACGGAGAGCGACGCGGCAAGCTGCTCGCGCAAATGGTCGTATGTATGATTATGTTTAAGGGCAAATTTCATCTTGAGGCTCGGCGAGGGCACATATTCATAGAAAAGCTGCCCAAAGAGATTGTAACCGTCGAGCCTGTCGGTGGTCGAGGGGTTGTTCACTATTACTCCTCCCGGAAGGCCGCGCTCGTAACCGTAGCCGTACACCTTCATGCGCAGCAGATGACGCTCGGCCCTCTGCCACGAGAGGTTAACCTCGCCACGCAGCTCCTCGACGTCGGTATTCATGCGTCGTCCGCTGACGGTGGTCGTGGGATTCACTATTCTATAAGGATAATCGCCTTCCGAATTTACATATTCGCCAAAGGTGGAGACGCCCCACCACTCGCCGAAGCTCTGCGAATATTTCACGCTGCCTTTATACGTGTCGAACGAGGCGGCACGCACGCCCACCTGCCAATCGCCCGAGCGGCTACCACCAACGGCGCCGTGAGTCTCGAGAGAGACGACACCCGCAGCAGCAAGCACACGCGCACTCTTGTAAATGTCGTCACCCTGCCCTATCGCAAGCTCAACGCCCGCAAGATTTTCGGTAGAGTAACGGCCGAGGTCAACCTGCCCACTCTGGCAGTCGCCGATGGCAACGCCATCGTAAAAGACTGCCGTATGCTGCGCGCCCAATCCTCTGATGTTCACAGTTTTTAGGCCTCCGACGCCTCCATAATCCCTGACGGTGACACCGCTCATGTGTTTGAGCGCATCGCCCACCGTCGTCGCACCCATACGTGCAAGATCATCGGCTGTCAGACGCTGCAACGGTGCGGAACTCTCGGCCGCACTACGCGACGAAGAGCCACTCACAATCAACGAATCGAGCAGACGCACGTCATTATTCTGCGCCTTCACGGAACAGAAATATGGAGAGCATAGGGCAAGCCCCGCTGCAACAAGCATAAGCACGCGAAAAATTCGCATAAAATAAAATGAAAAATAAATACCGGCTCGCGTCCTTTCCTCGAGGACAGATGAGCGTTAACTTATCTTGCAGGTCTTCTGACTCACTCCTTCCAATCACCTTCCCACCCTTTGCGGGCAGTGGTAATAGACTGATTGGAACAATCTTACGGAGTTCACAGCAGCGGGACTGTACAGGATTCTCACCTGTTTCCCTTTTAATCCCCGGACTCGAAAAAGCCCTTACGGGGAACAAGATGCTGCAAAGATAGTGAAAGTTGAGAGCAATACAAATTAAATTTATTTAATTTTATTGCCGAGACGCATCCTATCTTATCAAAAGATAGTGCAAGTCGAGTGGAGAACAAAATAAAATCATCTATTTTTTTATTGCCGAACTTTCGTGCCGGCGAGTGAGTGGAAATTTACTTGCAATTGCAACGAGCGCACTTTACAGTCGGCAAAGCCGATATTATCTAAATAACATCGCCACAATAAGAAACAAAAAAAAGTCCCGCAGAAATATTCTGCGGGACGATTCCATATAACATTGCAAAAGTTTACAATTTCACTTTCACCACCTTGCCACCAATACTGATAATATAAACACCCCTGTCGAGAGTAATATCCTCGCCTGCATAGCTGTCAATCTTTTCTATAAGCGCACCACTTGTGCTGTAAACTGCAACAGGCTTTCCATCGGCAGCTGTCATTCTGATGCCGCCAGATGTAATTTCAAAGGCAAGAGCGCCACCATCTACATCTTCGATGGCAGTAACATCATATTCTACGATGTTCTTGAAATTCTTCCAACCTTCGGCAGCTTGATACTTGGCCAACGAACCTTGAGGAACATACAGGATTGTATTTTCGTAGTGTATGCTGTCAAATGCAGAACTGCCGAAACTTGCATATTCATAGTTGCCACCATCGGCCGAAGATTTTTTTCCGAGATTGCAACATACAGAAGGTGTTTCACTCAACAAATAGATAGATGCAAGCTCACCACAACCACTGAATGCATAGTCTCCAATCGTTTCCACACCTGCAGGGATTGTGATACTTGTAAGACTCGTACAACCATTAAAGGCATTGTTGTCGATATTTGTAACCGTATTCGGCAACGAAACATTTTTAAGTTCCGAACATCCATTAAACATATTGCCATTTATTGTTGTTACTCCATTCGGGATTGTAATATCGATAAGGCCGGGACAGCCATCGAACGCAGCCACGCCAATATACGATACACTTTCGGGGATTGTAATATTCTGCAACCTACTGCAACCCTTAAAAGCATAATTACCAATTATTGTTACGCTTTCGGGTATTTCAATACTCTTAAGATTCACACAATTTTCAAAAGCAGAATTCTTTATCACTTTCAAATTTTCGGGAAGCGTGATACAATCGAGAGCATTACAAGCATAGAACGTTTTATCCATTATAGTATCAACACCGGTAGGAATGACAATATTCTTAAGTTTATTACATTTATAGAATGCACCATCACCTATAGTTGTTACACCGGCGGGAATATCAATGCTAACCAAACTATTACAATACCAGAAGGCATCTTTCTCAATGCTTGTTACACCCTCGGGAATATCAACATTTGCCAAAGCTTTACACTGTAAAAACATTTCCTTGCTGATAGTTGTAATATCCTTAGGAAGTGTAACGCTTTTAAGACTATTACAATAAGCGAACGCTTTGGCTTCGATACTCTTCACACTACTAGGAATTGTAATACTAGTTAGACTAGAACAAGCACTGAAGGCCGACTCGCCTATAGACTTTACTCCATCTGGAATTGTAATACTTTCCATATCGCGAACACTCGCAAATGCCAATGCCCTTATCGAATAATTTTCGCCTTTGTATTTGTAGGGAAGTACAACATCTTTTTCATTACCCAAATAAAATAATAGCATCCAATCCTCGGTACCATAAATTTTCGTAAAGAGGAATTCACCTTCGGCCACACCACCCGGATGGTTTAAAATTGTGGTTGCATAATTAGTTATATTGCCATGTTCTCCCGACTGACTTTTGAAATAAAATCTGTCTGTTAAACTAGCAACTCTTGCCAAAGAGGTACATCCTGTAAATGCATCCATGCCAATATCTGTTACGCCGTCGGGAACAGCTATACCCACAATGTTTGTATTGCCATAGAAGGCACTGTCGCCAATAACATAGCTTGAACCTTTATAATTTTCGGGGAGAGCAACTACTTTATTTTCGCCTGTATATCCGACCAATGTGTATACACGGTTTTTCTCGACGAAGATAAAATCGGAGTTATCGGGAATCTCATTCTTGTTTAACACTTTAGTTGCATAATATGCCACATAACCATAATCCTCGGAGCCGGGTGTAAATACTAAATCAGAGTAATTTATTACAGTAGCAAGGGAGGTACAATTTGAGAACGCGCGGGTTCCAATGCTCTCCACACTTTTACCGATTGTAACGCTTTCAAGCCCACTGCAACCTATGAACGCACTGTTTCCAATACTTGTTACATTTTCTGGGATTACCACGCTTGTTAGCCCACTGCAACCCGCGAACGCATAGTCTTCAATGCTCGTCACACTATTGGGGATTGTAATATTTGTAAGGCCACTGCAACCTTCGAACGCATAGTTTCCAATGCTTGTGACACCTTCGGGGATTGTAATACTTGTAAGGCCACTGCAACCAGAGAACGCATAGTGTCCTATACTTGTGACACCTTCGGGGATTGTAATACTTGTAAGGCCACTGCAACCAGAGAACGCACCGTCTCCAATGCTCGTAACACTATTGGGAATTATAGTATTTTTACACCCTTTAATTAATTTGTTTGTCTCTTTCTCAATTATCGCATTACAATTTTCACGAGAGTCGTAAACCAAGTTATCGCCATCTACAATTATATTGGCAAGTTCGCTGCAACCGTCGAACGCACCATCTACAATGCTTGTCACGCTATTACCGATTGTAATACTTGTAAGACTACTGCAATCAGCAAACGCCCTAAATCCAATGTATGTCACGTTGTTAGGAATTGTGATGTTTGTAAGGCTGCTGCAATCCGCGAACGCACCGTCTCCAATGCTCGTAACGCTATTACCGATTGTTATGCTTATAAGGCCGCTGCAACCAGAGAACGCATAGAATCCTATGCTTGACACGCTGTCACCAATAGTCACACTTGTAAGCCCACTGCAAGAAGAGAACGCATAGCCTTCAATACTAGTCACACTATTTGGGATTGTAATACTTGTAAGGCCACTGCAAAAAGAGAACGCATTGCTTCCTATGCTTGTAACGCTATTGGGAATTGTAATAGTTGTAAGATTGTTACATTTCCAAAACGCCATATGACCAATGCTTGTAACTCCTTCGGGGATTACCACATTTTCTATAAATGTTTTACCAAAGAAAGCACTGTCGCCAATAACATAATCTTCACCATTACAATTAGCTGGAAGAGTTAATTGCGACTCATTGCCAAGATATGATATCAATGTTTTTATGCCATCTTTTTCGGAAAAGACAAAATCCCCATTAATGATTGCGTTCTTTGCATCAATAATCTTTGTTGCATAATAAGCTATATTACCATACTCCTTGGACCCGGGCGTAAATACTAAATCGGAATAATTTATAATAGTAGTAAGATTTTTACAATTGGAGAAAGCATTAGTATCTATATTTGTTACACTTTCGGGAATAGTAATATTCGTAAGTTTTTGACAAAAACCAAATGCATTTCGTCCAATACTTGTAACAGTTTCGGGAATTGTGACACTATTCAAAGCACAATATCTGAAAGCAGCTTCACCAATAGCTGTTACACTATAATCCTTACCTTCGTAAAAAATTTTCTCGGGAACGACGATTACAGAATCACTATAATTCTTACCTCGTCCACCAAGCGGCGCAACCTCTACCGTCAACGCTTCTTCCGAAGTAACATTATAACACAGCCCATCGACCATAAAGTCATAGGCACCGGCCGACACGCTGTACAGCATAGCCAGCATTGCAACAAATAGTTGCTTTAAATAATTTTTTCTCATAAGTCTATATATTTTATAAATTCTTCATAAACCGCGGCAAGCTCCCCAAAAAAGTCGTACAAAACTTTTTGGGGAGCTTGTCAAATTCTCACAATAGACTTGCAGCCTATTTATATTATAGAGGGAATTGTGTGTGTGTGTGTGTGTTTATACAAAGATTCGGGACTACCAAATTCTTGGCAGCCTTTTTCACACATTATTTTATTGTTCAATAAATTAACACACATATAGCGATTATTATCACATTGCAAACATACTCAATTTTTAAATCTTATCAAAATTAATAAGCATCTTATTTTATAAGAGTTAGCTCTGCAAAGAAAAACAAAAAAAATTGCGGCACCTCGCGAAAGGAGGTACCGCAAATAGATGATTTATAAAAAACTTACACCAAAGTCTCAACAACCTTCATAATCTCAAGACCTACAGCATCAGCCTCCTCCTGAGTGGGACCCTCAGAGTACACACGGATGATAGGCTCGGTGTTACTCTTTCTCAAGTGTACCCAGCTATTCTCGAAGTCGAGTTTAACGCCATCAATATCGTTGATAGCAGCCTTACCGGCATACAACTCCTTAATCTTCACAAGGATAGCATCAACATCAGTACCAGGCTGAAGATCGATTCTATTCTTACCCATGAAGTACGAAGGATAAGATGCGCGCAGCTCGCTCACCTTTTTACCCTCGTGGGCAAGATGGCTGAGGAAAAGACCGATACCCACAAGCGCGTCGCGACCATAGTGGCTCTCGGGGTAGATTACTCCACCGTTACCCTCACCGCCAATGACAGCGCCTGTCTCTTTCATCAAGGTAACCACGTTCACCTCACCAACAGCCGAAGCAGCGTAGTTTCCACCGCGAGCGGCAGTAACGTCACGCAATGCACGTGTCGAAGAGAGGTTCGAAACAGTGTTTCCGGGAGTGTGCTTCAGCACATAGTCGGCAACAGAGACAAGAGTGTACTCCTCGCCGTACATCTCACCATTCTCACAGATGATAGCCAAGCGGTCAACATCGGGGTCAACAACAAAAGCAACGTCGTTGCCACCCTTTGCCATCAATCCCATGATGTCGCAGAGGTTCTTTGCAAGAGGCTCGGGATTGTGCTGGAAGTCACCTGTAGGCTCGCAGTAGAGTTTCTCCACGCTCTTCACGCCCAACTGCTCGAGCAGCATAGGAAGAACAACGCCACCTACCGAGTTTACACAGTCGATGGCAACCTTGAAGCCGGCCTTCTTGATTGCTTCAACATCCACCAAAGGCAATGCAAGCACTGCATCAATATGTTTCTGATTGTATGTCTCGTCGAGACGATATTTACCAAGAGTCTCAACATCGGCGTACACGAACTCCTCGGCAGCAGCTATGCGCAACACCTCCTGGCCCTCGGCAGCATTGAGAAACTCGCCACGCTCGTTAAGGAGCTTCAGGGCGTTCCACTGACGGGGATTGTGGCTCGCTGTCAGGATGATACCGCCACACGCGCCCTCCATTGTCACCGCAAGTTCGGTGGTGGGAGTAGACGCGAGACCTATGTCAACAACATCAAATCCCATACCCATTAGTGTGCCGCAAACAACCTTGTTGACCATTTCGCCCGAAAGTCGTGCGTCACGACCAACAACAATCTTGTTGCTCTGCACAGTGGTTGTCTTACGAATCAGCGATGCATACGCCGAAGTCAATTTCACAACATCCAGAGGAGTCAAGCCTTCATCGGCGTGTCCACCGATTGTTCCTCTGATACCCGAGATTGATTTAATTAATGTCATATAGCTTTTCTGGTATAAATGTTATCTGATAAAAACAGGGGTACACATACGAAGAGGCGTTCGACGTTCCCTTTGTATGCGGCACTATGAGGTTAACCTTCGCATACTGCGAGGATTTTCTTGTCAAATAGAGGTAGGGCATGGGGGTGAGCCAGCCTGTGGGCACCGCACTACCATAAAATTCTTGCATATATCCGTTTGTAAAGGTGGCAGAATAGGAGCCGTGACTCAACTCCACACGAAGATGGTCGGGGTTGTCCGAGTCGAAAATATTTCCGCATATTGTATCGCCGTCAGAGATATTATACTCAAAGAAACGGGCCATCATATTAAGTTTCTCGCCCTCGTACATCTGGCGAGCGCCCTCTTCGCCCTTGGGGTTGCGGACAATCTGCATATAAACGTCATCTATACACACATACTCGTTGTTGGCAACGTCGGTGATAGAATCCTTTATAAATTCGTCGAAAGAAATTACATTTATTCCCTCGCTGCGTATAAACGCCTTTATCGCATCAGTCTCGCGATCTTTCATTTCTGTATACGAGACCTCGTCGTCACACGCCACAAACATCATCGCCAACAGAGGCAAAAGTAACAATAACAGTCTATTTTTCATCTTATACTCTTCTTCGATAGTAATAAACACCACTGCGCGCATACGTCGCAGTATACGCAACAAAGTTACTACAAAAGAGATACAAACAAAAATTTTGCTATATTTTTTAGCATCTGTTTTTAATTATTAAACAGTTGAAAGGAATCTAAAACTTTTTTTTTGCAAAAGCAACAAAAAAAGATGACGACTAAATTTCAGTCGCCATCTTCGTGAATATAGATACAAACGATTACAATTTCACCTTCATAGCCTTGCCACCCACGCGAACAATGTAAACACCCTTGTCGAGAGTAATCTCCTCGCCATTGTAAGCGTCAATTTTCTCTACAAGAGCACCGCTGGTAGTATAAACAGCAATAGTTTTTCCTTCAGCACAGGTAAACTGAATTCCATCGGCAGTAATCTCAAAAGTAAGAACATCATCTGTAAGATCCGCAATTGCAGTTACATCCCATTCCCTAATGTAATTATTTCTCCAATATTTGGCTGCTTTATATGCCTCTTTAGCCCCTATCGGAACATAAAAAACACAGACAGATCCAAAAGTTGTTGACGTAATATTTGCGGGAGTTTCATTTAATAAGTAGACGCTTGCAAGGTTGTCGCAATATTGAAACGCATTCTCTCCTATTCTTTTAACGCTGTTGGGGATTGTAACGCTTGTAAGTTCATAGCAAAGATAGAACGCATAGTCTCCTATGCTTTTAACGCTGTTGGGGATTGTAACGCTTGTAAAGTTGCAATTGTAGAACGCACTCTCTCCTATGCTTGTAACGCCGTTGGGGATTGTAACGCTTGTAAGGCCGCAACCCCTGAACGCATTCTCTCCTATGATTTTAACGCTGTTGGGAATAATTGTATTTATACATCCACGTAACAATCCATTTGTAGATGTGAATATTATTGCATTGCAATTATCGCGAGAATCATATACACTATTACCACTTTCTACAACAATGCTTGTAAGGCCGCAACCCCAGAATGCATCCTTTCCTATGCTTGTAACCCATTTGGGGATTGTTACGCTTTTAAGGCTGCAATTATAGAACGCCTCATTTCCAATGCTCATTAAGTATTTGGGAAATGTAACGCTTTTAAGGCTGGTGCAATAAGAGAACGCTTCGTCTTCTATGTGACAAACACGGCTACCGAATTTAACGTTTGTAAGGCCGGTGCAACTCTCGAACGCACTTTCTTCTATGGTTGTAACGTTATTGCCGATTGTTACGCTTGTAACTTTGCTAAGATAGAACGCATGAAAGTTTATGCTTTGTACACTATACGTTTTTCCATTATAGACAACAGAATCGGGAATTACAACACTACCTTTATATCCTTCATAAGATAGAGGACTTTCCCCTCTGTATGTTACTCCAACTGTTAAATTTGTAGTAGAAGTAATATTATAATATACTCCATCCACATAAAAGTCGTGGGCACTCACCGCTACGCTGCACAGCAGCATTACTACTGCAACAAATAGTTGCCTAAAGTAAAATTTTTGCATAAAACAATAAATTTTCTTTGCAATCACAATTCCCCGATGAAAGCAAACAACAAAAAAAAGGGCGTGGGAACTATTGCTTTTATCTGTTCAGAGGTATCGCCAAACACCCACAACTCGATAAATAGCAATAGCCCACGCCAAATGTATATATAGTACACCCGACCGGGTATATATATAACACTGACGTGAGCGCCTTGCTCATTATCTTTGAGTTGTTCATTAAATTGGCGATTTTCTGAACAAAGATAATTTCAAACGCTCTATAAATATGTCCTTCTAGCATCAACGATGCTTGGAATTTGCACAAAGTTACTATTAAGCGTCTGTATAAGCAAGTAAATTTTAATAAATATAAACTTTATTTCAAACGCGAAGATAGTAACGATTCCACAAGTTAAGGTTGCAGAATTAATACAAAATTCAAAAAAGTAGCAAATTTTTAATTCGCATAATCCTTTAGCATCCGCTGCAGCCTGATGCGAGCAGTATGTATGCGGCTTTTCACCGTACCAACAGGAATACCCATCTCCTCGGCAATCTCTTCGTATTTATAGCCATCGGCAAACATTGTAAAGGCTTTGCAGTGCTCGCAAGGAAGTGCGCTTATAGCTGCCATTATTTCCGCGGCATCTATCTCGCAACCGTGGCTCTCGCCATCGAAAAACGCATCGTCGGCTACGGATACACTGCGCGCGGCACGTTTGTACTCGTTCACGAAGATATTGTGCATGATGGTCGTTGCCCAGCCCTTAAAGTTGAGGTTTATAGTGTAGTTTGCGAAGCTGCAGAGTACCTTCATCGACGTCTCCTGCAGTAGGTCAGCGGCACGCACTGCGTCGCCTGTCAGCGTCAAGGCGTATATTTTCAGTATCGGTAACGTGTCGGTGAGTTTCTCCTTCAGCGCGTCATTATCGTAGGCATTGTGTGATTCCATAGTATTGTTTATAGGGCATTAATAATCCGACATCAACAATAGCGTAAAATATATTCTTTGTAGCGTGTCAGCTGATATCTGCAAATATAACAATCGAGAGAGCCCTTTTGTTCACCGAATATGCTATTTTTATATATTTTTTTGTAAAATTTCTTCCTTTTCTATTTTATAGTACCGCCGGAGCACCATTTTCTCACAGAAAATTTTCGACTTTTTCAGTAGAATATAAATTTCTTAGAAAATCACATATAAACAACTTTCCCCTTTACTATGTATAGGGGACGACATTGCGAACGAGCTATGTTTACAGCGACGAAGGATGTCTGTGGCAGAGGGCTTAGAAAACTTACAATCTATATAATCAAACGCCCCCGGCCATACGGCCACCCCCTCTTGGCTAAGAGGGGGAGTTTTTACTAGCAATAGTAACTTAATAACTGTCCCTCTTATCCAAGAGGGACGAGGAGCAGACATATTTGTCTGCGACGGAGGGCGTTGGAAAACTTACATTCTATATAATCAAACGCCCCCGGCCATACGGCCACCCCCTCTTGGCCAAGAGGGGGAGTTTTTACTAACAATGGTAACTTAATAACTGTCCCTCTTATCCAAGAGGGACGAGGAGCAGACATATTTGTCTGCGACGGAGGGCGTTGGAAAGATGGCTCACCAGCAAAGTCTGGGGGGGCTACGCAAAAAGTTTAGCCAATCTAAAGAAGAAAAACTTGATATCCGTAACTC
>JAFYPH010000036.1 GCA_017547585.1 Bacteroidaceae bacterium
CAGGTATTTTCATTTGCTGAATATTGCGAGGAGAAATATGATAGCATATATTTGATACAACCTTATGACGATGAAGAAGAAATATATTCTTTGCCATATAAAATGTCGCAGAGGTTAAGAGATAAATGTAGTTATACAATGGCCGACACATATGTCAGAATTCTATTTATCAACAAAGGAACAGTAAAGGCATACTCTGAAATTGGCTACCTAAAAGCATATTTTTCTACAAATGGCCTTGTCGATGATGGCCCCACATTTTCTTTTGATCAAAGATTTATAATGGACAAGGATAGGAAAGTGTATTTATATAGTAAGTAGTTTTTGAATCTCTTCTTACGAGAGGTATTAAATTTTTTGCAAAAAAGAAAATTGCATAAATGGCGATGCAGCAAACAACGTAACACAGTTTGCTGCATCGCCTCTTTTTATCCCATTAAATGATTTTTCGTCCGAATAGCGCTCAAAAGCATATAATCGATATACTTTGTGCTATTTTGTTGAGGTTTTTCGCGGCATTAACGATTTCTGTGTTATTTTTATGTTAAGTTTGGTTAAATGTAGTGTTGGATATTAAACTTGGATGTATTTTTACTATCAATATTTAAACAACGTACGCTGCATTTAGAAAGATGTCGATAAAAATAAAGAATCTTAATAAAATATATCCTAACGGTAACCATGCATTGAAGGATATTAATCTGGAGATTCCCTCGGGAATGTTCGGATTATTGGGCCCTAACGGTGCCGGAAAGTCTACGCTCATGCGTATACTTGTGGCTCTCATGGAGCCTACTTCTGGCGAGATTGAAATGTATGGCTGCAATCTGCTCAAAGAGCGCCGCGAGGTTAGGCGCATCTTGGGCTATCTGCCGCAGGACTTCCGTTTCTTTGCAAAGTACAAGGTGGCCGAATTTCTCGACTACGCTGCGCGTCTTTCGGGAATGAACGACGGCAAGACTCGCAAGAGGGCTGTTGCGGACATGCTCGAAAAGGTGGGTCTTTACGAGGTGCGCGAGCGTTACGCTGCGAAGCTGTCGGGAGGTATGAAACGCCGACTGGGTATTGCGCAGGCGCTCATCCACGAGCCCAAGGTGATTATTGTGGACGAGCCGACGACGGGACTCGACCCCGAGGAGCGCATCCGTTTCCGCAACTTGCTGACGCATGTGAGCAGCAACGACACTACAATCATTCTCTCTACTCACATTGTGGGCGACGTCTCGAGCTCGTGCAACAATATGGCGCTGCTCAACAAAGGAGAGATTTCCTTCAGAGGCTCTCCCGAGGACATGCTCAAACGCGCCGAGGGAAAGGTGTGGCGTCTGTGTGTGAACGACGAAGAGTATAATGCAATCAACCAAAAATATCCGATTATTGCTACAATCCCCAAGGGAAATATGTGGGACATTCAGGTGGTTGCCGATAAATTCGACGAGTATGCTGCCGAAAATATGCCGCCCAACCTCGAACATGCTTACGTCTACTTTATGGAGAAAGACCTTAACTTGTGGTTGAACGACTGACGGACTTTTTGAAAGGTCGGTAGACGCCGCGGCGAGAGTAACGATAGAAAATAAATTATAAGCAATATTGGGAGCATGCTCTTTTTAAAAAATATACAATCTGTATCAAAATACGAATCGAAACTTCTTTACAGAAGTTGGTTTTTCAAGGTCTTTGCCACGCTGACGGTTGTGGCAACGATTTTCACTGCTATAGGCACGCTCGAGGAGTCGCGCTACGTAGAGAGCATTCCCACGCTGCTGGGCTACTCGCTGATGTTTACGTTCAACATCGGTCAGGCGATAGTCTCCATTTTTCTTGCCTCGGAGTATCTGAAGCGCGACAAACAGCTTGATACTTCCGAGATTTTTTATGTGCGTCCGCTAAGCAATGCCGAGTATCTGCTGGGAAAGATGTGGGGAACGATACGCGTCTTTCTGCTGCTCAACTTCATTGTGATGGCGGTGGGTGTCGTGTGCGGCTACACGAAGCTGGGCGCGGCGGTGGACATTGGCAGTTTCTTTAGCTATTTTCTGTTGGTGAACTTGCCCACGCTTGTCTATATTATAGGCCTTTCGACGCTGCTGATGCTCATTATAAAGAATCAGGCGCTGACGTTTGTCATTCTGCTTGGATACATTGGCCTTACAATCTACTACATAGGCGACAAATGTTACTATCTGTTTGATTATATGTGCTATAATGTGCCGTTGATGGAGTCTACAATCACCGGCTTTGCCGACCTCCCCTCGCTCATTATACACAGATTGCTCTATCTGCTTTTGGGCTTCAGCTTCATACTTTTCAGTATATTGATGTTCCGTCGTCTGCCCAATTCGCACTATGCACTTGTGCCGTGGGGCATATTCTCGGCGGTGGTGTTCCTGGGAGCAATGTCCCTCGGCTATCTGCACGTGGCCAACTATACGGTAAAGGATGCTTACAGAAACAACCTCATTCTCTTGAACAACGAGAATGTGGGCAATCCTAAGATTGTTACTGACAGCTGCAACATCGATGTTGTGCAGCAGGGCAAAAAACTATTCTTTGTGACGGATATTGTTGGTCGCCCCACAAAAGATGCGTCGCAGTTTACATTCACTCTGAACCCCGGATTCGAGGTTACCGAGGCTCTGCACGAGGGTACCCCTCTGGGCATAGAGCGCGAGGAACATCTTCTGAAGATTACCTTCCCCGAGGAGAAGAGCGTCGAGGATACTCTGCGCTTCACGCTCAAGTACGAGGGCGTGGCCGACGAGCGCATCTGCTACCTTGACATTCCCGAGGAACTGCTTGTAGAGAGCGCCGGATTCAGCAAATACAAGATGGGCAAGCGCTACGTGTTCCAGGATGCTGCCTACACGATGCTCACCCCCGAGAGCTATTGGTATCCGCGTCCCGGAGTGTGCTACAGCAACGAGAGCCCCGACTGGCAGCAGAATTACTTTACCCACTTCAGCATGAAGGTGACGCCCAACGCAGGGCTGACACCCGTGTCGCAGGGCCGCATAAGCCTCAGCGACGACTCGCTCAGCACAATGTTCGCTCTCGAGTACCCGTTGCAGTCGCTGACGCTGCTCATTGGCGAGTACGAGAATATCTCCGTCGAGTCGGACAGCACATTGTACTCTGCGTGGTACCTTAAAGGACACGACTACTTCACGGCAAGTTTCGACTCTATACAGGATACATTGCCCCAACTTATAAGGGATATGCGCCGTGACATAGAGAGAGAAGTCGAACTTACCTACCCCTTCAAACGCTTCTCGTTTGTCGAGGTTCCTGTGCATTTTGCAAGTTTCTCGCGCACATGGACACGCTCGCAAGAGCGCCAGCAACCCGAAATGCTCTTCCTGCCCGAACGTGGCTTCGGACTGTGGCAGTTTGACTTCAACTGGCACATAAAATGGCGCCGCGACAGACGCGAAGAGAACAAGAATCGTGGCGGCCGCATACTCACCAATCTGCAGATAGAAGCCGAGGTTTTCAACCATTTCAAGTCTCTGCTAATGGACCAGAATGGAAGCGTTAAATTCGACGAGGGCCGCATGGGCCGCCGTTCGGTGACCATTGAAGAGAGCCCCTACTACATCTTCCCGCAGATGTACAATTTCAAGTACAATATTTACTCGTCGCAGTGGTCGGTGGCCAACAGACTCGTAGAGATACGCCTGAGCCGCTCACCTTGGTGGAACAATTTCCTTGCGCGCAACGTCAACGGACTCAGCAACGAAGAGAAGTGCAATCTTCTGTTGCAGGAGCGCTCTTTCAAGGATCTGCTCAAGGATTTGGAGCTGCGCAACCTCATGAACAACATCATCGAGGTTCAGGGCAAGAAACTCTTCCTCGGTGCCGAAAAGGCATTGGGCGTCGAGGCCTTCCGCGACTCGCTCTTCAACTATGTGAAGGCCCACGCATTCGAGAATATTTCATTCGAGACAATGCTCGACACTATGGGACGTCTCGCCGGCTGCGACATCCACAGCGAGCTCAAAGAGTGGGAGAAACCTATCGAGGTTGCCGAATTCCTCTTCGGAACACCCACCGTTACAAAGGTTACCACCGCCAAGAAAGATGTCTTCCAGGGCGATATTGTAATCTCCAATATTTCGGACAACCCCGGCAGCGTGAACCTGAAACTCGTCTTCTGGACACGCAACGGCGACAAGCAGATATTCAACGGCGAAAGAAAACCCAACGAATGGGTAATTACCTTCGGCCCTAAAGAGACCAAACGCATAATCACCCATTGGGAAGAGGCGCCCAACATCTTCCAATGCAAGGCACTCTTCTCCAAGAACCTGCCCATGCTCATAGGCGTACACACAGGCAAGGTAGAGAATGGCAAGGTGCTCACCCCCGAAGGCGAGTATCCCCTCTCGTCGGACTTCCTGCTCGAGAAGGACGAAATTATTATCGACAACGAGGACACACAGTTCTTCGAGCTCTCTGTGCCCCCTCCCTCGGGCCTCCTCAACGAATGGATAAAGCAAAAGAGCATCGACGAAGACTTCAAATATTCGGGCTTCGCCGAGTGGAACCCGCCCATGCGCTGGACAATGACCACCGGTGGCGGCTTCTATGGAAAGTCCATCCGTTCGGCGGCAATCATCCGCGCGGGCGATGGCGAGGAGCATGCACGATGGAAAATACCCGTCCCCGAGCCCGGACGCTACGAACTTTACTACTATGTGTGCAAGCCCGGAGAGGTATTCTGGGGCGGATGGCACAACCGCGGACGAAAAATGTATAACTTCATAGTCGATACAGGCGAGCACGTAGAAGAGCACGAAGTGAACATGCGCCGCGCCGACAACGGCTGGACGCTGCTGGGAACCTTCGACGTTGCCTGCGACACGATGAACGTAACCCTCACCAACAAGACCAAGCTGCGTTACATTTCGGCCGATGCAGTCAAGCTGGTGAAGAGAAAGGACGAGACAGAAGAGTAAACGAATAAAAACAAAAAAACTATATATATGCTACGACTAAAAAACAAATGGCTGTGGATTGTATCCCTTGTGTGCCTTCTGAACGTCGATGCCACTGCTCAGATAAGCATGACACTCGACGATGCACTCAACTACAGTATCGAGCACAGCCCCGACCTGCAAAGAGCATTAATGAACCTGCGTCGCTACGAGTTCAGCCTCAAGGCCCAAAGAGCGTCGCTGAAATCAAAGTTCTCGTTGACGCTCAACCCCATCACCTACAGCAGGAACCGTTACTTCGAAAACCGCCTGTCCGAGTGGTACACAAACGAATCATTCGCATCGACGGGAACATTCTCTATTTCGCAGCCCATCATCTGGACAGGAGCCACCGTCTCGCTCAACAACCGCTTCGGATGGCAGAATAACAAGTCTAGCCTCACAGGCGGCGAGAACGACAACCGCGCCTACAGCAACGACCTCTATCTGAGCATCACGCAGCCCCTGTTCCGCGTCAACCAGATAAAGCTCGATTTCAAGAACATAGAGCTCGACTACGAAAATGCGCTCATCAACTATGCGTTGCAGCGTCTGAACCTCGAGAACTCCATCACCAACCAGTTCTACAATGTCTATACAGCGCAGAACAGCCTGGAGATCAGCCGCGCCGAGCTCAAAGACGCCGAGGCCAACTACACAGTGATAAAGAACAAGGTAGACGCAGACCTCTCGACCAAAGACGAGCTCTATCAGGCCGAGCTTAACCTCGCCACAGCCAAGAGCACCGTGGACAACCGCATAGTGTCGTTGGACAATGCCAAGGACGACTTTAAAAAGGTGCTCGGCATCGACCTCGACACAAACATTGAAATTATTGCACAGGTAACGGCGCAGCCCGTGACCGTGGACCTGGGCAAGGCCATTGCAAACGCACTCGGCTCGCGTCTCGAGCTCAAGCAGCGTGAAATTTCGCGCACCGAGCTCGACCTTCAGATGAAGCAGATAAAAGAGACAAACAGCTTCAACGGCGAACTTTCATTGTCGATCGGTATTATCGGCGACAACGAAAAGCTGGGCGACATCTACAAGACTCCCACAAACAACCCCCGCGTGTCGCTCTCGTTTAACGTACCCATCTTCGATTGGGGCGAGAGAAAAGCACGCATCAGAGCCCAGGAGATTGCCATAGAGATGCACAACCTCGAGACCGACGAAGAGAAGAAGGCAATAGAGATTGCCATCAGAAAAAGCTATCGCAACCTGAACAACCTTCTCACACAGATATCTATTGCCGAGAAGAGCGTGAAGAATGCTCAGCTCACATACGACCTCAACGCCGAAAGATATCGCAACGGCGAGATTACGGGTATGGAGATGAACCAGTTCCAGACACAGCTCTCGAATCGCAAGATGTCCTATGTGTCGACAATCATAGAGTACAAGAAAGAGCTTCTTAACATGAAGATACTCACCCTCTACGACTTCGAGAACGACAAAGCCATAATCCCGTTGAACCTTATTCCTGCAACAGCGGAGTAGGCACGGCATTAATATTCAATTAACAAAGAAAATAAAGATCACCATGAAGATAAATAAGACCATATTGTTGATAGCAGCGGCAACTTTCGCATTGACAGCATGTAACAAGAAAAAACAGGAGGGCTCGTCAGAGCTCGCGTCGCCCGTTTCGGTAACAGAGGTACGTAAAAGCTCAATAAGCAAGTACAACAGCACTTCGGGAACTGCAGTTTCCGACGCCGAGGTTGAGCTCAAGACCGAGATTGCAGGTAAGTACAAACTGCAGCGCAACCCCCGCACAGGCGCGCCCTACAAGCTGGGCGACCAGGTGGCAGCAGGCGAGGTTATCATACGCCTCGAGAATCAGGAGTATGAAAATGACATTGCCATCGAGTCAAAGAAATTGAGCCTCGAGACAGCCGAGCACGAAGAGACCAACCTCAGAGCCATACGCGAGAAGGGTGGCGTTACACTGCGCGAGCTTAAAAATGCCGAGGTTGCAATCACAAATGCAAAATACAGCTACGAGAATGCCAAGCTGAACCTCGAGAAGATGAAGATAAAGGCTCCCTTTGCAGGTGTCATCGTGAATCTTCCCCACTACACTTCATCGGTGCAGATTGCATCGGGAACATCAGTAGTCTCTATCATGAACTACTCAAAGATGGTGATGGAGATTAACCTCCCCGAGAGCGCCATCAACGAGGTGAAGACCGGTCAGGATGTCTTTATCACTCACTACACATTGCCCAACGACACTATCCGCGCAACAGTGAGCGAGCTCTCGCCCGCCATCAGTGCCGAGACACGCACCTTCAAGGGCAAGCTGCTCATCGACAACGACAAGATGAAGCTGCGTCCCGGAATGTTTGTGAAGGCCGACATTGTCGTTAAGAAGGCCGAGAATGCAATCGTCATTCCCAAAGAGATTGTCATGAGCAACCGCAACCGCAAATATGTCTATGTGGCCGAGAAGGGCTTCGCAAAGACACGCGACATAAGAACAGGCATCGAGGACAACGACAATATAGAGGTTCTTCACGGCCTGAAGCCCGAGGAGCAGCTTATCATTCGCGGCTATGAGACTCTGCGCGACAACAGCAAGATAAAAATTCAAAAATAATTTTGAATAATGAGAAAAATAATAAACTTCGCCGTCAATAACCCGATAACCATTCTTATGGCTGTATTGGGTATAATGTTACTTGGCAAAATATCATACGACAAGCTGAGTGTCGACCTTCTGCCCGACCTCAACAATCCCAAACTGTATGTGGATATCACCGCCGGTGAGCGTCCGCCCGAAGAGATTGAAAAGCTCTTTGTGAAGAGAATGGAGTCGATGGCCATCCGTCAGCGCGATGTCCTTATGGTGTCGTCGGTCATAAAGGCGGGAATGGCACAGATGACCGTTGAGTACACATGGAACAAGGACATGGACGAGGCCTTCCTCGACCTTCAAAAGGCGATGAACGCCCTTGCCCAGGACGAGAAACTGACGAAACTCGAAATTACGCAGAACAATCCCAACACCGACCCGATAATTCTCGTGGGAATGTCGCACGAGCATATTACCAACATGGCCGACCTGCGCAAGATTGCCGACTCGTATATAAGAAACGAGCTTGTGCGTGTCGATGGCGTTGCCGATGTTACAATTTCGGGTGGCGAGGTCAGCAATCTTGTGATAAAGACCGACCCTTATAAGCTTGCAGCATACAATCTTACCATCGACGCCATCAGCCGCCAGATTCAGGAAGAGAACCAGCGTCTCGCCGGAGGTCGCGTGGTGGAGATGGGCGAACAGTATATTGTGAGCGGTGTCAATATGTTGCGCAGCGAAGAGGACTTCGGAAACATCATTGTAAGCTACAAGAGAACAGAGACTGCTGCCGGTGGCGCTTCGGCATCTGCGGCACAGGCTACTGCCGAAGATAGCAGGGCTCCCATCTATCTGAAAGACCTTGCGGATATCTCTTTCGAGAACGAGCGTCCCGAAAATATTGTGCGCATAAACGGACAGCGCTGTCTGGGACTCTCTGTGTACAAAGAGATGCAGCACAATACGGTGAAGACCGTCGAGGGTGTCGTGAAACGATTCGCCGAAATTGAAAAGGCACTTCCCGGATACAAGTTCGACGTTGTCAGCAACCAGGGAACATTCATCAACAATTCTATCGGAGAGGTTAAAGAGAGTGCCATCCTCGGTATTCTGCTTGCAGTGATTGTGCTCTATCTTTTCCTGCGCCGTTTCAAGGTGACGCTGGTAATTTCGCTGGCGATGCCTATTTCTATCATTGCCACCTTTAACTTGATGTTCTTCAACGACCTTACGCTGAACATTATGACTCTCGGAGGTCTGGCCCTGGGAGCGGGAATGCTCGTGGACAATGCCATTGTGGTCATCGAGAGCATCTTCAGGAATCAGGAGAAGGGCCTTTCGGTGAAAGAGGCGGTAGTGCAGGGCGCGAGCGAGGTTGGTGGTGCCGTAACAGCATCCACCCTCACCACCATTGTGGTGTTCCTGCCCATCGTCTATCTGCACGGTGCCTCGGGCGAGCTCTTCAAAGACCAGGCGTGGACGGTAACCTTCTCGCTTGTGTCGTCGCTCTTCGTGGCTATACTTGTGATTCCCACACTCTACGAGAGAATGTTCCGCAAGAACAAGCAGCAGGTTGTGCAGGCTGAATCATCTATCAGAATCGAGGGCTACTCTAAGATGCTACGCGGCATTCTCGACCGCCGTTGGCTCGTTGTCGGCCTCTCGGTGCTCTTCGTCTGCGGCACATACTGCCTGCTTCCCTTCATCGGTGCAGAGTTTATGCCCAAGGCCGAGAACAATTCTTTCAATGTTGAAATAAAGATGCAAGAGGGTACACGCCTCGAACGCACAGCTTCGACGGTAGAGTCTATCGAGAATCTCATCTATGCAATCACGCAGGACTCTCTCTGCACAGTATACAGCCACATTGGTGCGGGCTCGGGCTCGTCGGGCAACATCTTTGCCGGCGACAATACCGCATCGTTGAAAGTGATACTTTCGCCCGACTCAAAATATACTCCCGAGGAGCTTATGGAGGCTCTCTTCGAAAATACTGCGGGCATCGAGGGACTCGAACTCTCGTTTGTGCAGGACAACAACTCTCTGGGTGCGCTCATGGGCACCGAAGAGGCTCCCGTGGTCATTGAGGTCAAGGGCGAAGAGCTCGACGAGATTGCCGACATCACCCAGCAGGTGAGCGAGCTTGCAAAGGGTGTTCCGGGGCTTTTCAACGTGAGCAATTCCATTGAGGATGGTGCTCCCGAGATTGTAATCACCGTTAACCGCGCCCTCGCGGGCATGAACAACCTGAACGTGACGACCATCGTCACTCAGATACAGGAGCAGCTCTCGGGTAAGAGTGCCGGACAGATGGACTACAAGGGCGAAATGCGCGACATCATGATAAAGGTGCCCGAGATTCCCCTGTCGCAGCTCAATGACATTGTAATCACCAGCGACAACAAGCAATTCCGCCTCGTGGAGCTTGCCGACATTCGCCGCGACGTTGCGCCCAAGGAGATTTTCCGTCGCAACCAGAGCCGCATAGCCAAGGTGACAGCCAACCTCGAAGAGGGCTATTCGCTCAGCAAGGTGTCCGAGGATATCCGCGAGACACTCTCGGCTATTGAGCTTCCCGCGAACTACACTATAAACATCACCGGCGAAGAGGAGAAACGTCAGGATTCTATGGGAGGACTGATGTTTGCCCTGTTGCTCTCTGTGGTGCTTGTGTACATGGTGATGGCTTCGCAATTCGAGTCGTTGCTGCACCCCTTCACCATCCTGCTGACAATTCCTTTGGCGCTGGTGGGTGCAATATGGCTCTTCTTCATCACAGGAACAACAATCAACATCATGGGTGTCATCGGAATCATCATGCTCTCGGGTATTGCCGTGAACAGCTCCATCATTCTTGTCGACAGAATCAACCAGCTGAAAGAGGCGGGCCTGTCGCTTACCGAGTCTATTGTCGAGGCTGCACAGCAGCGCATAAGGCCCATCCTGATGACAAGCATCACCACCATCCTGTCGCTGCTGCCCATGGCAATAGCCTTCGGCGACGGTGCGTCGTTGCGTGCGCCCATGGCGATAGCCGTAATTGGCGGCCTTGTGACGTCGACCATCCTGAGCCTTGTTGTAATTCCTTGCGTATATTACCTTTTTGAGCAGATGAAGGCATCGTTCAAAAAAAATAAAGCATAAAAGACAAACAGATGAATTTCATTATAAAGAGAAAGATAACAATATGCATGCTGTTTATAGCCATTTCCCTTTTGGGTTATGTTTCCTATAAACAGTTGAAGGTGGAGATTCTGCCCAATGCGGAGTTGCCTATGCTGTTTGTCCAGGTAAATTCCGACAAGGACGTCACCCCCGCATATATGGAGTCGCAGGCAATCATTCCTCTCGAGGGTGTCATAAGCACCATCGAGGGTGTGGAGAATATCGACGCCACCGCAAGGAACAGGCGCGGCGAGATTCGTGTAGACTTCAAGAAGGGAATGAATCTGAAATACACTACCCTGAAGCTGCAGGAGAGAGTGAACAGCGTGCTTCCCTCGTTGCCCGAAGGCTTTACGGTGAACATTGAGAGGGCTAACGTCAACGGCGTGAACAACAACTTCATGACTCTGCAGGTGCGTGGCACGGGCGGAGTGGATAGGTTGCGCGCCATTGTCGACAAAGATATTAAGCCCCAGCTCGAAAATATCGACGGCGTTGCGGCTGTGAACGTATACGGCGGAGGCGAAAAGGCCATCGAGATTCAGATAAACGAAGAGGCATTGACGGCGCTGAGACTTACCCCCGCGCGCATCAGAGACATTCTTGCGCAGTACAATCAGGAGCGCACGTTCCTGGGCTACATCAACAGCCCCGATATTCGCTACTATGTGCATCTGGATGCCAACTACGACCACATTGCCGAAATTGAGAATGTGATTGTAGCGCCCGGCCCCGTCTATCTGAAGGATATTGCCACCATCTTCTTTGACATGAAGGAAGAGACTACCCTCAGCCGCGTGAACGGTAAAGAGGCAATCTCTGTGGCGCTTGTGAACGATGCACAGGTCAACCTCATCGAGCTTTCGGACAGGACAAAGAAGCGTCTCGAAGCACTCAATGCCGAGTTTATGCCTCAAGAGATTGAGCTTATCGTGCAGTCCAATTCGGCCGACGAAATTGAAAGAAACATCGACCAGGTGGTAGAGCTTGGCATCAGCGGAGCATTGCTCGCAATCGTAGTATTGTGGTTCTTCCTGCGCAACATCCGTCTGGTGTTTTTCATTGCATTGTCGATGCCTATCTCCATATTGGCGGCGTTCAACCTATTCTACTATTGCGACATTTCCATAAACAGCCTCACGCTCATAGGAATGGCGCTAGCGATAGGAATGTTGCTCGACAACAGTATAGTCGTCCTGGAGAATATATACAGGCTTTTCACGCATGGAAAGAGTGCCGAAGAGGCTGTTACGCAGGGCACGCGCGAAGTGTGGAAATCCATTATCGCCTCTACGCTGACGACAATCACCGTATTCCTGCCTTTTATCTTCTCTGACGAGGTGTTCATACGTCTGATAGGCGAGCACATTGGAGTCTCCATCATTGCTACTCTCCTATTCTCGCTGACGGTGGCGCTGCTGCTCATTCCCATGGCCACCTATGTGATGCTCAAGAGAAACAAAGGACAGAGTGTGTTCCACGACAAGCTCTCTATCAACCAGCGTTCGATACAGATATACACAGTGCTGCTGAAGACCAGCTTGCGCAAGCCTGCCATCTGCATCACCGGATGCGTGGTGGTGCTCGTGAGCATGTGGATGATTGTCCTCTCAATGAACAACGACAGCAGCAAACCTGTGAATGCCGACAGGGTGAATATGACACTCACAATGCCCTCGTCGAGCACTCTCGAGTATTCGGACAAGATGGTAAGCATCCTCGAAGAGAAGCTTGACAGCTTCCCCGAGAAAGAGGAGGTTATCTGCCGCATACAAGAGGACGCTGCCTCGATAACTTTGGTACTCAAAGAGGATTACCACAAGAATGGCGGACGCAAAATATCGGCCATCGTCGAGGAACTGAACAAGACTATGCAGCTGCCCAACGTGGATATCAGAATAACCACGGGTGCTTCGAACAACGGACAGAGCAGTGCCGCCTCTACCATGAATCGCTTCATGAGTGTGCTGGGTGTGGGCGACAACAGCGAGCGCATCGTCATCAAGGGCTCAGACTTTGAAATGATGGACATCATTGCCGACAACATTCGCTACAATCTGCGCGAAATGGAGTTTGTGGCGTGGAACTGGGCTACGAATCCCGGTCGCCGCAACGAGGTGCAGCTCATCTTCGACCCCATTCTGCTTGCGTCGTACAATATCACCCGACAGAATATTCTCAACGGCCTCAGCTCTCTCAACAAAGAGCTCACGACCAACAGCTACCTTAAGCTGGGTACCGACGAGTATGCAATCGTCATCAAAGAGGACATGACCGAAGAGGAGGAGAAAAAGAAGAAGAATATGCAGAAGACCATCGAGGACCTGCGCAAGATAATGATTCCCGACGCTAACGGAGGATTGCACGAACTGCAGCAGATTGCCTCGATAAAAGAGGCGCGCGACATCTCCAGCATCCACCGTGTGAATCGCGACCGCGAGATTACCATCTTCTACGGAATCACGCAGAGTGCCGACCTCCCCAAAGATGTGCTCAACGGCTACCGCGACGAGATTGACCAGCTTATAGCCGGCTACAATATGCCCAGCGGCATTGCGATAGAGACTGTGCGCACCGAGGAGTCGCTCAGCGAGTTCAACTTCCTTATTTTGGCGTCGCTGATACTTATCTTCATGATTCTGGCATCGGTGTTCGAGTCTGTGTCGACGCCTTTTGTGCTGCTCTTCACAATCCCGCTTGCGGCCATCGGCTCGCTTCTCGGCCTCTTCATCACCGGCAACAGCCTGATGAACGCAAACACAATGACAGGCTTCCTCATTCTGCTGGGAGTGGTTGTGAACAACGGAATCATCCTCATAGACTACTCGAATATCCTGCGTCGAAAAGGATACGGCCGCAACCGCGCGCTCATCACCAGCGGATACTCGCGTCTGCGTCCGATACTCATCACCACCGCTACCACCATCATTGCGCTGCTGCCCATGGCTATGGGCGACGCCGACTATGCGGGAGCAATCGGTGCGCCGTTTGCGGTGACTGTAATCGGTGGTCTTTCGTTCTCGGCACTGCTGACGCTGATACTCATTCCCACAGTCTATCTTTCGCTCGAGAATATTCTCAAATGGTACCGTTCGCTCAGCCGCCCCATGCATCTGTTGCATCTGGCAATATACATCTGCGGAATTTTGTACATTCACTTCTGCGTGGATGGAATCTTCGTGCAGCTGCTCTATATTATGCTGCTGACGGTGCTCATCCCCGGATGCACATATTTCATAAAGACATCTATGCGCATCGCCGACAACAAAATTGTCGAGAAGAGCGAGCAGATTGTCATTGAGATAAGCAATCTTGTGAAAATCTACGATTGGTCGAGCAAGTTCGAACGCCAGTGGGAGAGCGGCATCAAGCTGCGCAAGCGCTTGGGACTGCACAGCGAGTTCCACAGGCTGCGCGACTTTATCCCTGTGCTGTGGCAGGTAGTCATCTATCTGTTCCTGCTCTATATGGTGCTATTCTACCTTGACAGCATATTCTGGATAATAACATTGTCGTTTGCAGTGTGTGCGGGCTTCTACGACCTGTGGAAGAAAATCAAGGAGTACCTGAAATACAATATCCACCATCGCAAGGGTATTGTGAACTTTGCCCATAAGATTGTCTTTATACTGCTGCCGGTAATCACGCTGATGATAATCTCCGACCGCATAGACAATGTTCCCGCAACCATAGTCATCGGTGCTCTGTGGGCATTGGGCATTGCTGTGAAACTGACGTCCGATTATCTGTACGTGAACAGAATAAACATCGAACGCCTCACGGGACGCTTCGCCGAGACTCGTCGAACACTCTTCACCATCGTCAAGAGTATTCCCATCATCGGCAAACGCCGCACTCCGTTCAAGGCGCTCAAGGGTGTTTCGTTCACCATAAACACAGGAATGTTCGGACTTCTCGGCCCCAACGGTGCGGGAAAATCGACTATGATGCGCATAATCACCGGTATTCTGGAGCAGAGCTACGGTACAATATGGATAAACGGAATGAACACCAAAGAGTACCGCGAAGAGCTGCAGAGCCTCATTGGATTCCTGCCTCAGGAGTTTGGAATGTACGAGAGCATGACCTCGTGGGAGTTCCTCGACTATCAGGCGATGCTCAAGGGAATAACCGACCCCATCGTGCGCAAGGAGCGTCTCGAGTATGTGCTCAAGGCTGTGCATATGTACGAAAGAAAGGATCACAAAATAGGCTCTTTCTCGGGAGGAATGAAGCAGCGTATAGGTATTGCTCTCATCCTGCTGCATCTGCCGCGCATTCTTGTTGTTGACGAGCCCACGGCCGGCCTCGACCCGCGCGAACGTATACGTTTCCGCAACCTGCTCGTAGAGCTCAGCCGCGACCGCATTGTCATCTTCTCGACACACATCATCGAGGACATTGCAAGCTCTTGTAATCAGGTGGCAGTCATCAACCGTGGCGAGCTTAAATACTATGGCAACCCCATGGAAATGACAAAGTTTGCCGAGAACAAAGTGTGGGTGTTCGACATCGAGCCCGAGAAGTTCGACACGCTCGACAACAAACTCATAGTGAACAATATGATGAATGGCGACAAGATAAGGGTGCGCTACATTTCAATAGAAAAACCATACGAAAATGCCGAGAGAGTAGAGGCCAACCTCGAGGATGCCTACCTCTGTCTGCTTAAAAACCTGTAGAAGAATATGAACATTATAAACATTTGCAAAGCCTATTTTCGTTTGTCGGTGTACAATATGAAAATTATCTTCGGAGGAAAATTCGTGTGGTTCCTTCTCACCGCCTTTGCGCTGTTCGCATACTTTATGTTCGACAGTGCCTACCGCGGCGAGCTTCCCGGCGACGAGCACGTCTACCGTTTCCTCTTCTTCCCCTCACTGCTGCTCATCTTCTACCCGGCAGTGTTTGGAATACAGAATGACGCAGACAACCGCATTCTGGAGATTCTCTTCGGAATCCCCAACTATAAATACAAAGTGTGGTGCGCAAGGCTCGTCCTCATCTATGTAGAGATTTTCTTCATTCTGGTGCTCTATGCGTGGATAGCAAAGTATCTTGTCTATCCTGTGAACCAGTTCGAGATTGCATATCAGCTGATGTACCCTGTGCTCTTCATGGGTAACCTCGCGTTCCTCTTCTCGACGCTCACCCGCAACGGAAACGCCACTGCGATACTCATCATCATCTGCGGCATTGTGGCGGTAGTCCTCTCGGGCGACCTTACGAAAAACAGCATGTGGGACGTCACACTCAACCCCCTGACGATGCCCAACAACATTCATGCTGTAATATGGAGCGACACGGTGCTCAAGAATCGCATCTTCCTTGCCATTGGCAGCGTAGTGTGGATGATGCTGGGCCTCCTGAACTTGCAGAAACGCGAGAAATTCATCGGATGATACACCCTTAGTTTCATCTATATGAAAAACAGATATTGCCCAAAGTATATGACCGCCTTGAAATTGCTTGATAGATAGCTGTAGAATTTTAAGAGATTATTTAAAAGTAACCCGCATATTTTACCATATGTGGGTTACTTTTGTTTATGTACCATCATAAATGGCAAAAACAGCCATTATGAAACACAATTATCAACAAATTTCAGCAGTCTTTATATTTTTAGTAGTATTTGCATGTCCCGTAAGCATATGTGCGCAGGAGGCATCAATAAACGATTCTGTATCAATAGAAAATACCTCCGGTCAAAAGTGGTACAGCTATCTATGGCAACATTTACAGTTGACAGGTAATATCGGTTACAATATGTATGGCGACAATGCGATAAACTCGTGCATTAACCATTTGGGACACGATGATGCGAACTATGCAATGAGCGGCGTAAAGCTCTCTCTCGAAGCAAAATATAATGCCTTTAAGCGTGGGCAGTGGAATATCTACGCCGGAGTGGGATGCGCGTTATATAATCAGCATTTTAAGAGCGCCTTTGTGTCTCTTGACGAGGATGGCGCAGTTGGAACATTCAAACGCATAGAGTGTTCATCGGACATCGCAAAATTGGAATCCAAACAACCTGCAGATTTTGGCCTTAAGCACAAAGACTGGGATTCGTCGTTTTCTGCTTTTTATGTAACATTGCCAATAAGTGCAACTTACGACGCGAAAAATGTTGAAATCGGAGTCACCATTCTACCATCGATACGCATCGGAAATTCGTCTTTGCGCAGAGACATCTCTATAGGCAATGCCGATGAGATTGAGGTTCTCTACCAGAGTACAGACAAAAACCTTGATAGACATATAAACAAGTTCGCCTGCCAATTAAGATTAAGTTGTCTGTATAAAGGTATAGTCGGTGGTTATGTGGAATTTGGAACAGTGTCTATGACCCAAAATCTCAAGTATGAAACATATTCTTTCTCGATCGGTGCACAGTTTCAACTGACCCGAAAAAGCCTCTGATACTTATCCACTTGAAAAGTTATTTGTATTTATCCAAAAGATTAATGAATCATTAAACAGAAAAAATATGATGTGTAAAGATGAAATTATATCCCAACTGAATGAGTTAGCCGAAAATGTAAATTATTATACAGGTATCGGATGGTGGCATTTTAAGTACAAGGGGTATCAAATGGTGTATATCCCCAACAACGATTCTTTAAATACAATCAGAATATGTATCCCGCATTTCGACAGTGCAATGGTGTACGGTCAGGAGCTGTTAACTACAGCCATTAACGAAACGAACAGGGAGGTAAAGTATGTAAAGGTTGTCATACTAAACAATGGGAGCATTTCCATAAACTACGATCATAAATTCAACGAACAAAATGAACTGCAATCAATCCTTCTGCACATTCTGAAAACACTTTGTTTCGCTGCCGAACACCTAAAATCAAAATTATCCGAAAAATAAATTCATTTTATAGGTTACTTTCCCGGGCATTTTCTCATAAAGATAAAAAAGATAAAATTTACTAATATGAGAAATGCAAGCAGCAACATCTGGAAAAAGATTTCCGATGCAGAGTATATCGCGGGATTGAAAAAAGGTGACAACCATATAACAGAGTCGTTTTTCTATGGTCTTTGCAACTATATGTTCAATGAAATAAAATACTCATTGATGGCCAATGTAGACTATGACGAACTTGTAAACGAGCTCTTTGTATATCTCTCAAAAGACAATTGGCACAAACTGGATACTTTTGCCGGTATCAATGGTTGCAGCCTCTGCTCGTGGGTGACACGCATTGCATGGCGTTATTTTCTCAAACAGCGCGACTATATCCTAGGAAGAGCAATGGATGATATAGACAATGTCAAGATAGAGGAGACCACCGACAACCTTGATGCGGAAATCACGATGGACGTGAACTCCACATTCGAGAGAATGGCAAACAAACGTTACGTCCAGGTACTTCAATGGATGTTGGTCGATGGATACAATGCTGATGAGGTTGCCGACAGGCTGGGGGTGACAGTCGCTAATGTTTACAATATCAAACACCGCGCAATAGTGCAGTTTGTCGAGGTCTACAATGCCCATTGATGATAGGAATAATACTTTGTGCGACTCTTTGTAGATAAAGTATAAACTACAATCAAGATGAAGCATAAAGAAAACACCAACAATGCAAGTGCAGGAGCACCTGTGCTGGACTTTATTTCAGGAAAGACAAATACCGTAGCAGCCAAAAGATTGACAAGGAACATAGGCTCTGTACAAACACTATGGCAATTGGCAAAAATGGCAGGAATTGTAAAAAAATGCGACAAAGAATAAAAAAGTTTCAATCTGCAGGTTACTTTCCTTTGGCATTATCCATAAAGAACTGAAAGTTTTAAATAATAATTAGAGGTTGCGCCCGACACGAATCAGGGTATAAAGTCATGAAGAAAATTATTTGTGCAGTTTCAGTGTTAGCAGTATCGGTTATTACAATCATCGCTCTCTCTTCTTTCACAACACTCATGGACGCGAACAGCAATGGATGTGCAGATACTCCCTGCCAAGGCAAGCATTGTACATATACAGTCGGATGCGGATGCTCGGGGTTCTCTCCCATTCAGAACAAAGAGGTGTGGAAACAGTCTTATTGCAAACATTGCAATCATCCTCGCAGCTCTCACAAGTAATTAAGTTATAAACAATACTATGAAAAAGGAAATTACATTCAAATTGTTCTTTACGGTATTGTGGCGAGGCATTTGCCATGTGATAGAGTCTATAGCCAAAATCTTCGGCTACAAGGGCAAGAGCACTTATGCAAAGGTCGTATGGCGAATTCTTGTCGGATGTTTCACGCTGATTGTGGCTGCGACTACAATAATGTACCTCTACTCTTTCGCCACAGAGTTTATTTATAATACGTTGATTCGCCCGGCGACCGAGGAGAAATACTATGAAAGCAAGCAAATAAGCAACGAGATTGTTTTTCAGAAAGAATACGGCGGCACGACAGGAAGAGTATATGACAATGTACGCAAGAGAGTGGTACTCGACGACATTGACTGGGTGATAACATCCGAGGACAAGGACTCGTTGGCGCCATTCTCGCAACATGGCAAGCGCGGCTACCTTAACCGCTTTACGGGCGAAGTGGTTATTTCTCCCCGTTCCTTCACAAAAGCATGGGTATTCTCCGATGGCCTTGCAGCGGTCGAGAAAGACAATGAGCTTGTGTTCATCGATTATTCGGGCAATGTTGTTATCGACAAGGATTTCCGTGTACATTTCAGTCATCCATCGTATGTTTTCAAGAATGGATATTGTGTCATTCAGGATGTTGTTACAGAGAAATACGGACTCATTGACAAGAGAGGCGAATGGATATTGAATCCCGAATACGGCTATATTTTCAACAGCTATGGATTCTGGCACGTGGAAAAAGATGGCCGCTACGGATTGTACGATTCCGAGCTCAATGAAATGTTCCCCACAACCAATACCGCCATTGAGATAGATGATTCGGAAAAAGAAATAGAGGTGCGTTGCGCAGACAACACCGCACAGCGTTACGACTACGATGGCAATCTGCTTGTCAATTTTGTAATAGACGACATCGAGAATATGCAGTACGAAACAACGGAGCTGAGGAACGACTGTGCCTATTCCGAAGAGTATTACGATAATAAAGTGTATGCGGTAGCCAAATGCCTGCGTTACCGTGTCAATGCAGGATGTTGCTATAATGACCATTATGGACTTATGGACAGAGACGGCAATCGTATAACCGACCCTCTTTATACAAGAATCAATGCTATAGGCGAAGACCTGTATCTGTGCCAGCCCGGCGGAATAATTATTAACGGACAAGGAGAAATTATAAAATGACGAAGACCTTTACACAGCGCAACATGATGATGTTCGACCTTTTTCTGACAAGCCTCTTCGGATTGGCAGTGTGGCACACACCAATGAGAGGGTTGTTCCCCCTCTCATTGGTCTTGCTGCGCCTTTTCGCGACATTCTCATTGCAGGAGAAGGAAAAAGGCAATTGGCTGCTTGTGGTGCTCAACGCCCTATGGCTGGTACCATTGGCAGCATCCAACGAGAGGTTTATTTTTGAAACGTACATTATCTCTCCGGTTGCTCAGCTGGTAAAGACATTTATGCTCTTTATCGGCTACTCGGGACTGAGTGATGTTCGCCGCTTTTTGAGCATGGAGCCGGAGACATCGCAAGAGACAATTGTTAAAATTATGGTGATTCTTGCATCGCTTTTCTACTACCTGTGGCTGCTGCTCTATCCTGTAGCAGTGTATATCAGGCAATGGAGAAGAAAGGAGTTTACGGATACCCGTGCCATAAATGGAAGAATCGGCCTTATAGTCGGATATATGATTGTCGTCCTTGTACTCTCTTGCATCTGCGACTCATACTTTAAATTTATAGGGCAATATCATCTGTGGTTGTTCCTGATGGCACTGCTACCCTTTGCAATGTTCCTAAAGGAGAAGAGACCCATGGGTGACACGTGCAGGATGTATCTGAAATTTGTGACAATATTCTATTGTGCATATATATTGGGCACGGAAATGGGATATTCAAACTCTTTTATAGGGCTGTTGCTGCCCGTGCTCTTCTATCGTCTCGTCTGCAGGACAAAAGGTGTCCATATGCAATACAGAGACTACTGCATTCTTCTCATTGCAAGCGTCGCATTCATGGTTGCCCAGTATGGTTGCAATTGGGTGAGAGTATTGTTCCTGAGCATAAGTGCGGTAGCTTATGGCTACGAAGCATATGTATTTTTCAGGAGCGGCCAGAGCAAGAGGCTCGCCTTTGCGGTATTCATCGCAACGGGGTTCATTCTGCCCACTCTGGCGCTCGGCTACAACCAATATACAGTGCTCGACGCCCGCAAGATAAGCATTATTAGCGCCGACAGAGGAGTCCTGAAGACATACAACCCCTCGACCTATAAATATGGATTGCGAGACAGATACGGCGAGCTTGTACCCTGCGAGTACGACCAATTGGCCCTTATCAACCATTATAATACGTCGTTAGTCAAGGTGCGTCTGGGAAAATATTGGGGTTTCTACGACATTGAAGAGGGCCGGATGGCAGTCGAGCCTGTTTATGTAAAAGTAGAGAAAGAGAGTAAAAATTACCTTCGCCTGATTACCGAAGAGGGCAGCATCAGCTATATGCAATTACGGCGATACGGCCGTTCGCGCAGCGCCGATGAAGAGTCGTGGAGAATAGTCGATTACCCTAGCGAGGAATTGATGAACGAGAGGCTCGAGCCTGTGGAGATGACACTCGTAGAGAAGAATGTTGAAAACAGGCCTCACATAAGTTGCATCTATAATTATATAGTATCCACCTATTGCGAGGCCAAGGAATCATACGACGCAGCAGGGTCATATTGGGCGTGGGCAGAGAAATGCACCAATATGATTGAGAGTGTGGCAACAGAGAACAATATCTTTACCGGCGACACGGCCCGCGCATCGGAGCAGGCAATCGATAGGATAAACGAAATGCTTTCCATCAATGGTGCCGGTAGCCAATCCTCAATGAACAGCTACTCACTTGTGCGAGGGGCGACCGAGTTCTATCTGGCCATCGACAATAACCACCAATTGGCAAAGATGGACTCTCTGTCGTGGAAAAATGGCTTTAAAGAGGAGTATGAGCTGTGGATGGATTTCTATTTGAAATCGTACAGTCTATACGAAGATGTAATTTTGAATGAGGAAAGCTATTCCTCTCTCCCGCAAGAGCTGAACAGTATATTAACGGTCAATGCCGAATGGCGCACGAAAATGGTAAAAGAGTATATTGCCTTCTTGAGCGGCACGAATGCCGTTGCATATTGTGGCGAAGATATTACCGAGGCTGCGTTGAAAGCTTTCATCCGCAAGATGGATGATAATGGTGACGAGCCTTGCTTTGCCGATGAACTGCGGGTTTCCATGCTCAAATGGCTGCGCCACAGGGACAATATGCTCAAGAACATGGCTCCCGGCTGCAGAGAGGCGTTTGCCAACCAGACGAAACGCATAAAATGGGACTTGCGCAATTTCTTGAAGCAATGGTCGGACGATTTTGAGGCGCATAAAGACTCGCAGAGGCTGAGGGCAAAGATTGCCGAGGACGAGTCCGACGAAATTCTATTGAATGAATAATTTGTACAGTATCGGCAGAAGCTTTCACCCCCGACACTGCTGCCCCCTTTACGCGTAAAGGGGGCAGCTTTTTGTTGATTATCGTGCAGGATATTCTATGAAAGCCAAGCATTGTCGCTTTTTCGGCCGCGCCGAGAACTGTGCTTGGAAATATTCTTCGTCTCTTCTTTGTCGCCTTTCGTTTCTTTGTTGTATCTTAGCAACTTGAAAAAATAATTGTGAAATGAACGAAAAATTCGATATCAGAGGCAGCAGAAACCCACACAGCGACAAGGAGTTCGAGAATGCGTTGCGTCCGCTCTCTTTCGGCGACTTTGCCGGACAGGAGAAGATTGTGAGCAATCTGGGCATTTTTGTTCAGGCTGCGCGCATGCGCGGCGAGTCGCTCGACCATGTGCTGCTCCACGGCCCTCCGGGCTTGGGAAAGACCACTCTCAGTAACATCATTGCCAACGAGCTTGGCGTGGGATTCAAGGTAACGTCGGGCCCTGTGCTCGACAAGCCCGGCGACCTTGCGGGCATCCTCACTTCGCTCGAGCCCAACGACGTGCTTTTCATCGACGAGATTCATCGTCTCTCGCCCATTGTCGAGGAGTATCTTTACTCGGCGATGGAGGACTATCGCATTGATATTCTCATAGATAAAGGCCCGTCGGCACGCTCCATACAGATTGACCTTAACCCCTTTACGCTCATCGGCGCAACCACGCGCAGCGGCCTTCTGACGGCTCCGTTGCGTGCCCGCTTCGGCATTAATATGCACCTTGAATATTACGACAGCAAGACTCTCGCGGGCATCATCAAGCGTTCGGCGGATATTTTGGGAGTGACCTACGACGATGAGTCGGCCTACGAGATTGCGCGCCGCAGTCGCGGAACGCCCCGTATAGCCAATGCTCTGCTGCGCCGCGTGCGCGACTTTGCACAGGTGATGGGCAACGGCCACATTGACATCAGCATTGCACGCACGGCTCTCGAAGCACTGAACATCGACAAATACGGACTCGACGAGATTGACAACAAGATTCTGGGTATTATCATCGACAAGTTCAAGGGCGGCCCTGTGGGCATCGGAACAATCGCGACGGCCCTGAGCGAGGATGCGGGCACGATAGAAGAGGTCTACGAGCCCTATCTTATTAAGGAGGGCTTCATCAAGCGCACTCCGCGCGGACGCGAGGTTACCGAGCTTGCCTATCGCCATCTGGGACGCGAAAAATACAACGACGGACAGGGGACACTTTTTTAAATAGAATTTATGTCAAAGCTGCAATCGCTTTTTAAAGATACTGTAATATACGGAATGAGCAGCATAGTGGGGCGCTTCCTCAACTATCTGCTTGTGCCGCTCTACACTGCCAAAATGAGTGTGGAGTCGGGGCAATATGGCGAGGTTACCAATATGTACGCATGGACGGCCGTGCTGCTTGTGGTGCTCACCTTCGGAATGGAGACTACTTTCTTCCGTTTCGCCGACAAAGAGAGCGGCAATGTGTCGCGCGTCTTTTCAATGACCATGCAGGTGGTGGGGGTGCTGTGCGCGCTCTTCCTTGCGGGGGTATTCTGCTCCATCGAAGGGCTCTCGTCGCTCTTGGGCTACGCCGAGCATCCTGAATTTATTAAGATGATGGCGGTGGTTGTGGCGCTCGATGCCTTGCAAGCGATTCCTTTCGGGCTTTTGCGTTTCCAGGGACGTCCGCTGAAGTTTGCTTCGCTGAAACTGCTTAACATCTTCACGAACATTGCCCTGAACCTCTTTGCATTTGTGGCGCTGCCCATGCTCGCGCAGTCATCACCCGACATTTTCGGACGATTCTATTCACCCGAGAATCAGGCATTTTATGTATTTTTCATAAATCTCGTCTGCACCTCTTTCATCACCCTGTTCTTTATTCCCGAGCTTCGCCTCTACCGCCCAACAGGCGACGTGCGTCTGCTGGGAAAAATGCTCTCCTATTCGTGGCCTCTGCTGCTGCTGGGAATTGCGGGCATTCTGAACCTGAATGCCGACAAGATTCTTTACCCACAGCTGGTGCCGGGACAGCAGGGAAGAGTGGAACTGAGCATCTATGGTGGTTCGGTGAAGGTGGCGGCCATCATGGCCATGCTGATGCAGGCCTTCCGTTTCGCCTACGAGCCTTTTGTGTTCGGCAACCGCGACAAGAAAGATGCAAAGGAACTTTATGCCCAGGCGATGAAATATTTTATCGCAATCGCGCTGCTGGCCTTCCTTGTGGTTGTCTTCTATCTTGACCTTATAAAATATATTATAAGCCCCGACTATTGGTGCGGTCTCAAGGTGGTGCCTTATATTATGGCCGCCGAGGTCTTTATGGGAATATATTTCAACCTCTCTTTCTGGTACAAACTGAACGACGAGACCTGGTGGGGAGCGGTATTTTCCACCATCGGCTGCGTGCTTCTTTTTGCGGTGAACATAATATTCGTTCCCCGCTACGGCTATATGGCCTGTGCGTGGGCGTCGTTCACCAGCTATTTTGTGGCAATGCTCCTCTCCTATTTTGTGGGCCAGCGCCGCAACCCCATCGCCTATGACCTGAAGGCAATCTTCGGCTATATGCTGCTCTTTGTGCTGCTCTATGCAGTGGGCGCTGCACTACCTGTGGAGAATATCTATCTGCGTCTTGCGTGCAACACTCTGTTGCTCATAGTCTATGTGGCCTATTTTGTAAAGAAAGACCTTCCGATAAATAAAATTCCCTTGATTAACCGCCTGTTCAAAAGGTAGCCAACCAAGGGAATATGGGTAAAAGCGGATGTTTCTTACATCCGCTTTTTTATGTCTTTTATCTTTTTGTAGGCCTCGTCGAGCTCATCCTGACGCATCTCTTTCACAAGTTCGTCGGCCTCTTTTCTTAGTTTCTCGACCATTGCAGCGTCGCCATTCTCTCCGGCCTTCCAGATGGAGACCTCGAGCTTCACACGTTTCTCTATTCTTGCGCTGCGCGCTACAGCCGGGTCCTCTTCGGTGGTAACGACGGGCTTCGTCTCTACCTTGCGGCGCAGTCTGGAGTCGCCCTTCTGTCGTTGGGTGGGCTTGCGGTAGTTACCCTCGTTGCGCTGGAATTTCTCTTCCTGCGCCTCTTTGGCCTCTTCCATCTTTTTCTCCCTCTCCTTTTTCTCGGCTTTGCGTTTCTCTATAATCTCCATATTTCTGCTGCGGTCGGCCGAGTCGCGCTTGTTGCTTTTGCCGCCACAAGAGACTATCAGCAGACACAGCAGTATGGTCGTAACTAATTTATTTATCATTTATCCTGTTTTTTTAGATTGTTCGATGCTCTTCGATGCCCTCGACGAAGATTGCGCTGAAGGGACGAGCCGGACACACATATTCGCATGCTCCGCAGCCCAGACAACGCTCGGCGTCGATCATGGGAATGCGTGGCGCATCCTTGCCGCCATCCTTCTTTCTTATCATCTTTATTGCTCCGTTGGGGCAGTGACGCTCGCAGTTGTTGCAGGTGACGCCATCTTTGTTAGCGATGCAGTTGTCGGCTATCCACACAGCTGTTCCTATCTTTGTAGCGCTCTTCTGCTCGGGCACGATGGGCTTTATTGCTCCGTTGGGGCAGACGTCGGCACAAGCGGTGCAGGCTGTGCGGCAGAATCCGCGCTCGAACGACATTTCGGGCTGCATGAAGCGATCGATGCTGCTCGAGGGGCGCAGCACATTGTTGGGACATTTTGACACGCACAGCTGGCAAGCGGTGCAGTGGGTGGTGAAGTTCTTCAGTGAGCCTGCTCCCACGGGAACGACGGGGGTTGCTCTTTCGGGCACCTTCTTGTCCTCGATGACTGCAAGACCTCCGTCCACCTTTTTGTTTGCCTGGGCAAAGAGCGAGCCTGCTGCTACCATTGCTCCTGCCGACAGAAACTCGCGACGACCGGTGTCTGCGATTGTCTGCGGCTGTTTTTTGGTGGCTTTTCCGAAGCCCGCGTAGCGGTAGCCTATCGCTCCTCTGTTGCAGCTCTCCACGCAGTCCATGCAAGCGACGCAACGGCTGTAGTCGATACATTTATTATCGCTGTCGATGCACGATGCCTTGCAATTACGCGCACAGAGCTTGCAGCCCGAGCATTTGCTTGTGTCGATGGTGGGCTTCAGCAGAGAGAAGCGCGACACGAAGCCCAAGAGCGTACCCACGGGGCAGATGGTGTTGCACCATGTGCGTCCGTTTCTCCACGCGAGCACTGCAATTACTATAAATGTGACGGCGGCCACCGCAAGGGTGCCCACGCTCTTCAGCCACACGTCGGTAGTGTAGAACATATAGCTGTCGGCGCGCTCGGCAAGATAGGCGAGCAGGTTGTTGCCCCAGCCATAGAGCGGCGCAAGCAGGCTGTTCACCATACGGCCGTATGCGCTGTAGGGCTCGATGAATGCTGCGAGCCACGCGACATTGGCAACGAGTGCCACAGCGAAAAGTACAAGCATTGTCGTGCGCAGCGCGGTCTTTCCTTTACTGTATGTGAAACGGCGTTTGTTCTTGCGTCCCGCCATCCACGAGACAATATCCTGCATCACTCCCAGCGGGCAGATTGTAGAGCAGTATATGCGTCCGAAGATGAAGGTGAGCAGCAGAAGGGCTGCAACAATGCCCACGTTCACGGCGAGCAGTGCGGGGACGAACTGTATTTTTGCCATCCAGCCAAAGTAGGCGGGGAGCACTCCCGTAAAGTCGAGGAACAGCGCTGTTATTCCTGCGAAGAAGAGTGCGGCGAGTGTGATTCTTATTTTGCGTAACATGATGATAGTCGTTTTTTGTGGTTGATAATGTTGCTGTTGCATTAGATTCGTCCGTCGCCCAGCAGTTTCTGGACAAACTCGTCGATTCTTCTCATTTCGCGCGAGATTCGTATCCTCTGCGGGCAGTGGTGCTCACACTCGCGGCAGCCTGTGCACTTGTCGGCCTGTCGCAGACGGGGAACGCCTCGTTCGAGGCCCACAAGAAAGGCGCGACGCTGCTCATTGTAGTCGGCATCCATCTCATTCTGGGGCATACGGCCCTCGTCGAGACATCTGTTGTAGTGGGCAAAGATGGCGGGAATGTCGAGGCCATAGGGACAGGGCATACAATATTTGCAGTCGGTGCAATCGATATTCTCGAAGCCCATTTTGCGCTTGGCAACATCCATGAGCATGCTTCTGTCGTCGTCGGTGAGGGGCTTCAGGGGCGAATATGTGCGTATATTATCCTGCAGATGCTCCATATAGGTCATTCCGCTGAGCACCGTCAGCACATTGTCGTAGTCGCCCGCGAAGCGGAAGGCCCACGATGCTACACTCGCCTGCGGCTCGCGCTCCTTGAGCATCGCCATTGCCTGATAGTTCATTTTTGCCAAACGACCGCCCAGCAGCGGTTCCATAATAACTACGGGGATATTCTTCTCTTTCAGGCGGTTGTACATATACTCGGCAGTGGGGTTTCCACGCTGCCAATCGACGTAGTTCATCTGTATCTGAATAAAGTCCCAATGAACGCCCGCCTCGTCGAGCATAAAGTCGAAAAACTCCTTCTCGCCGTGGAACGACCATCCGAGGTTTCTTATCTTGCCCTCGCGTTTCTGCTGCTGCAGATAGTCGAGAAGGCCATTCTTTATGAAGCGGTTGTCGTATGCGTTTCTGTTGCCCAGATTGTGCAACAACAGATAGTCAATATAGTCTGTCTGAAGCTCTTTCAGTGAGTTTGCGAACATCTCTTTTCCAAACTCGAAGCTGTTGTCGCCGCGCATGTTCGACAGCTTGGTTGCGATAAAATAGCTGTTGCGCGGGTGGCGGCTCAGGGCAATGCCCGTCGCCTTCTCCGACGCTCCCTTGCAGTAGACGGGGGCCGTGTCGAAGTAGTTGACGCCATGCGCGAGTGCGTAGTCGACAAGCTCGTTTACACGCTCCTGGTCGATAACATCCTCCTCTTTCTCATTTTTGGTCATGGGCAGACGCATCATTCCGTAGCCCAGAATGGACACTTTGTCGCCGCTATTGTGGTTGATGCGATAGGTCATTTTGTCTGTGGGAACTTCGCCACCGACACCCTCGGCAACATATTTTTTCATGCCTTTGTCGCCCGAACAGCCAACCATTGCCGCCGACGATGCAACAACCGCACCCGTGCCCAGACGTTTCAAGAACTCGCGACGTCCGGCGTTGAGACTCTTTTCTTCTTTCATAGTGTAAGAAAGTTTTTGTTTATGATAGTATGTTTCTGCCAAAGATAGAACTTCGCCACCAAAAAACAAAATTTATGCTGTTTTTTGGTGGCTATTTTTATTTTTTAGAAACTGTTTGGGCGCTAACGTAAGGCGACCGCTCGATTATTTTTAGCGCAGCACTGTTGCATAGGCTTTGTGTAGACGAAAAAATAGAGCCGAAAATTTTCGGCTCTATTTTTCTATTTTACAAACACCTTCTTCTTCACCACCCTGCCGCCGACGTTAAGCACAAGAATGTGCGTGCCTTTGGAGGTTGCAGGCAGAATAATTTCGCTGCCCTCGCCCGAGCGGCGGGCAACCGTCGCGCCCATGCTGTTGTAGAGCGTCGCGCTCCAAGCATCGGAGCAAGGAAGAGTAATGACACATTCACCATTACACTGATTTACAACAATATTTTCAACCGAGAGATTCCCGACACCACTATCATCGAACATATAAAAAAGTTCCCTGTTCACATACAGCGTGTCGCCATTTGCCTCAACGCAACATATAAGGTCGAACAAAAAGCCGTTGGAAACCGAAGAGTTTTCAAAAGGGTAACGGTTGATAAAGCCCAGCCCTTCGAGCCATGTGCCACTGTAAGCGCCACCCATTACCCAATATTTTCGGCCTTGCAACTCGCCCATTTCATCTATTATTCCACATTGCGAGGGGGCTGTAGGGTTTACCCATGCTGTGTCGCCAACGCCCCACGACTCATCGAAGAGCAGTGTGTCGCGCTCCAATTCACGCTCGTAAGCATACCATTTAGTGCCCTCTTTGCGCAGAAGATTATAGCCCGAATTGTAGCCGGGACGCATTTTGGAGTAACTGCGACCATCTATAACGGAACTGCCCAAAATGTAGCTCGTGTACAGGCTCTCCACCATAGGCGGTTCGACAATGTTGCATCGACGCATTATCCATTTGCGTCCTGCGGGAAAAGCATCATCGGCTATAACAGGGCACAAGAATGAAAAAAGGCAAGACAAAGCAGCAGTTATCACTATTCGTTTCATAGCCGTAGATTTTAGGGTTGTTATTATCACAACAGACTCTCTATCATTCTTTTCTCGGGGAGGAAAGGCGCAATCTCGCTCAGGTTCATTGTCTCGACTGCCAAAGAGACGGCTGCCGCATCGTCGGCGCATGGCAGCGAGCGCTGCTGTGCAAAGTATCGTCCGGCCTCGACAAGCACACGTTCGGGGACAAGGCCTATAATTTCGGTGCCTGTGACGCGGGCGCCACGCAGAAGAGCCACACGAGAGACCTCTTCGAACACTTTATGCAGGGGCGCAACATCAATGTCTGTAACATTCATCGACACCTGCGCGCGGCCATATTCCTCTATGTACCAGCCTATTGCCTTGCAGGCTTTGAGTGTTCCGGGGCGACGCGCAGGGGCACCATTCTCGTCGAGCACAGGCACTCCGTCGCGTTTCACTATGCGCCCTTTCTCGTGCACGTCGAGCGCAATCTCTTTGGCACACTGCACGTCGGCCTCTTTGTTCAGATTGAAATTCACGGCTATCAGAAACTTGCGCGCACCCACCACCGACGCGCCGCTGCGTGCCGCCTGCAGGGTGTACTCGCCGCCACCATAGTCGGGCATTTCGTCGGGCTGCACAATGCGCGAGGCAAGTGCCTCGTACTCGCCGTTGCGACACACTGCAAGGTTGCGCCACTTCTCTTTGTAGGCGGCAGCCTCGTAGCAGTAGACAGGCACTCCAAGCTCGCTGTATATTCGCTGCGACAGGCGCCGCGCATACTCGGCACACTCTTCGAGGGTGATTCCCTTGACAGGAACAAGCGGAAGGACGTCCGTAGCACCGATGCGCGGGTGACGCCCTGTGTGACTGCGCATGTCTATAAGCTCTGACGCGCATTTTACAGCGCGGAAAGCTGCCTCGACAACCGCATCGGGGTTGCCGGCAAAAGTAATCACTGTGCGATTGGCATCGAAGCCCGGGTCGACGTGCAGCACCTTTGCACCCTCTACCCCATCGATGGCGGCTGCAATAGCCTCGATAACCTCGGGGCGACGTCCCTCACTGAAGTTGGGGACACACTCCATTATTCTCTCATTATCAATCATAAAGTCTCGGAAAAAGCTGTTGCAAAAGCATCAATCTGCTCATCGGTTACCGAGAGCGACGACTGTTTCATTTCTATGCTGCAAGGCAATGTCTCCCAGCCACATTTTTCGGCCTTTTCGGCGAAGCGCTTGAGGGCAGCCGAGGCCCATGTGTACGAGCCCGCAAAGCCGAAGAGACGGCCCTTCACTGTGCGCTCCGAAATTTTCTCGAGAAGCTCGCGCACGGGCGGAAAAAGTTCGTTATTGTATGTGGGCGAAGCAATTACAAGGCCGCGGTACAGGAAAATGTCGCGAAGAACCTCGGAAATATCAGCCGACGAGAGGTCATAGATTTTTATCTTCTCGACACCCTTCTCGCGCAGACGGCAGGCAATCTCTTCGCACAATCCTGCTGTATTTCCGTACATCGAGCCGTAGGCAACCACCGCTCCGCGCTGCGCCGCGTAGCGGCTGAGCTCGTCGTACACCTTCACCACCTTGCCGATGGAGCGTTTCCACACAGGGCCGTGGGTAGCGGCAATAATCTCGATGGGCAGCGGCGCGAGTCTCTGCAGGGCCTTCTGCACGGGCGCGCCATATTTTCCGACGATGCACGCATAGTAGCGCACCATTTCGTCGTAGTAGTCCTCGAAGGCAAGCTCTTCGTCGGTGACGCCGCCGTCGAGCGCGCCGAAACAGCCGAAGGCGTCGCCCGAAAAGAGTATCTTCGCAACGCTGCCGTATGTAACCATCGTCTCGGGCCAATGCACCATGGGAGCAAGGTAAAAAGTAAGTGTTTCGCTGCCCAGCGACAGTGTAGAGCCATCCGAAACCTCGAGCAGATTTTCACAGATTCCATAGTAGCCTTTAATCATCTGCAGAGTCTTTGCATTGCCCACAATTTGCATCTGTGGGTAGCGCTGTCTGAGCGCGGCGATAGAGCCCGAGTGGTCGGGCTCCATATGATTGACGATAAGATAGTCGACGGGGCGGCCGCCGGCAGCCTTTTCTATATTTTGCATAAAAGCCGAAGCATACGCAACCTCGACAGTGTCGACAACAGCAACCTTTTCATCGGCAATCACATAGCTATTATACGAGACGCCGCGATGCAAGCTCCACAGACGCTCGAAAAGATGCGTCACTCGGTCGTTCACTCCAACGTAAAATATTGTATCGGTAATCTTTTTCATAAAATTATTTTACCATAAAAATTAAACATTCTGCACCCGCGACAAAAGAAAAAATCCATCGCGGCAGCACTGCGAATACAGCACCGGCGAGTGAGAGAAAATCTATTTTCAATCGCAACTGACGTACTCTATTTTCGCAGCAAATATGTTGCAAATATAGCGCAAATTAGCACAAAGGAAAGAGGGTAAAATAAAAATATCGGCAAACAAAGACTAAAAAGATAAAAAGCAGTAAAAATAACAGGCTGCAATACCATATTATTCGGCTAAAAAAAGTATCTTTGCAAAATATTAGCGCAGGGGTACAAAAACGCCCTAAAAGCAGCATTAAAAGTAACGTCCGACACACGAAAAATGTGCATCGGAAAGCAAAAAACAAGAATATAAACTCAAAAAAAATAAATCATGTCATCTACAACAAAAAAAATCGAAAGCGCACTTGTATCCGTTTTTCACAAAGACGGACTTGACGAGATTATAAAAGCACTCCACGCAAACGGAGTAAAGTTGATTTCTACCGGTGGAACACAGCAGTTCATCGAGTCGCTGGGCATTCCCTGCGAAGCTGTTGAGGACCTCACAGGCTACCCCTCAATCCTGGGCGGTCGCGTAAAGACACTCCACCCCAAGGTATTCGGCGGTATTCTCGCACGTCGCGACCTCGAGAAAGACCAGGAGCAGGCTGCACAGTACGAGATTCCCATGGTAGACCTCGTGATTGTAGACCTCTACCCCTTCGAAAAGACTGTTGCATCGGGCGCACCCGAGGCTGACATCATCGAGAAGATTGACATAGGCGGTATTTCACTCATCCGCGCAGCTGCAAAGAACTTCAAGGACGTGGTTATCGTTGCCAGCCAGGCACAGTACCAGCCCCTCGCCGACATTCTCAAAAGCAACGGTGCACAGACAACACTCGAGGAGCGTCGTTTCTTTGCACGTGAGGCATTCGGCGTTTCTTCGCACTACGACTCGGCTATCTTCAACTACTTCGACGGCGAGGAGCAGAGCGCGTTCCGTTACACACAGGATAGCCCCATGTCTTTGCGTTACGGCGAGAACCCCCACCAGAAGGGTGCATTCTACGGCAATTTCAAAGAGATTTTCGACCAGATTCACGGTAAAGAGATCTCTTACAACAACCTTCTCGACATTAACGCAGCTGTAGACCTCATCAGCGAGTTCGGCGACGAGACAACATTCGCAATCCTCAAGCACAACAACGCTTGCGGCCTTGCATCGCGCCCCACACTCATCGAGGCTTGGAAAGATGCTCTTGCAGGCGACCCCGTATCAGCATTCGGCGGAGTGCTCATCACCAACAAGGCTATCGACAAAGAGACAGCCGAGGAGATTAACAAGATTTTCTTCGAGGTTATCATCGCTCCCGACTACGATGTTGAGGCTATCGAGGTTCTCACACAGAAGAAAAACCGCATCATCCTTGTACAGAAGGCTCTTGTACAGCCCACAAAGACCTTCCGTAACGTGCTCAACGGCGTACTCGTTCAGGAGAGAGACGCAAAGATTGAGACTCCCGAGGACCTTACACAGGTTACAAAGGTAGCTCCCACGGCAAGCGAGGTCGAGGACATGCTCTTCGCAAACAAGATTGTTAAGCAGAGCAAGAGCAACGCTATCGTGCTTGCAAAGAACAAGCAGCTTATCGCAAGCGGTGTCGGACAGACTTCACGCGTGGACGCATTGAAACACGCTATCGAGAAGGCCGGCTCATTCGGATTCTCTCTCGAGGGTGCAGTGATGGCCAGCGACGCATTCTTCCCCTTCCCCGATTGTGTAGAGATTGCACACAATGCCGGCGTTACAGCAGTTATCCACCCCGGAGGCTCTATTAAGGACAACCTCTCTGTGGAGTATTGCGACGCAAACGAAATGGCAATGGTAACAACAGGATTCCGTCACTTCAAACACTAATTTAAGAAAATGGGACTTTTTTCATTCACACAAGAGATAGCTATTGACCTTGGCACCGCCAACACCATCATCATGTACAACAACAAGATTGTTGTCGATGAGCCTTCGGTTGTCGCAATGGACAGCCAGAAAAAGATGATGGCTGTGGGTGAAAAGGCCAAGCAGATGCACGAGAAGACCAACCCCAACATCCACACTATCCGCCCCTTGCGCGACGGAGTCATCGCCGACTTCTACGCTTGCGAGCAGATGATGCGCGGAATGATTGACAAGGTGAACATCGGCAGCAAATTCTTCACACCCAACCTGCGTATGGTTATCGGCGTTCCCTACGGCTCAACAGAGGTTGAGCTTCGTGCGGTGCGCGACTCGGCCGAGCACGCAGGCGGCCGTGACGTATATTTGATTTACGAGCCCATGGCATCGGCATTGGGTATCGGCCTTGACGTAACCGCCCCCGAGGGTAACATGGTTGTGGACATAGGTGGTGGCTCAACAGAGATTGCCGTAATTTCATTGGGTGGCATCGTGTCGAACGGCTCACTGCGCACAGCGGGTGACGACTTTACAGCAGACATTCAGGAGTATATGAGCCGCCAGCACAATGTTCGCGTCAGCGAGCGTATGGCCGAGCGTATCAAGATTCACGTAGGCTCGGCACTCACCGAGCTTGGCGAGGATGCTCCCCAGGACTATATTGTGCATGGCCCCAACCGCATCACAGCAATGCCCATCGAGGTGCCTGTATGCTATCAGGAGATTGCACACTGTATCGACAAGTCTATCATCAAGATTGAGAATGCCATCATCAGCGCACTCGAGAACACTCCGCCCGAACTCTACGCGGACATCGTGCACAATGGTATCTATCTTGCAGGTGGCGGCGCGCTGTTGCGCGGACTCGCCAAACGTTTCTCGGACAAGATTAATATTCCCTTCCACGTAGCCGAGGACCCCTTGTACTGCGTGGCAAAAGGTACATCACTTGCACTGAGAGACCTCAACTATCCGTTCTTGATGAGATAAGATATTAAGAACAGTGCGAGCATTATTCAACTTTCTTGTAAAACACAACGACTGGTTCCTCTTCTTGTTATTAGAGGGAATCAGTCTTGTGCTTATTGTGCGTTTCAACAACTACCAGAGTGCAACATTTTTCACGTCGGCGGGAAGCATGGCAGGAAGCGTGTACAGCATGTTCATGGATGCCAACAGGTATTTTCATCTGAAGACCGAGAATGACGGTCTTCTGGCGCAGAATGTTGCCCTCACCCGCGAGCTCTCGCAGTTGAAGGAGCAGCTTACAGAGCTGCGCAACAGCGAGACACTGCTCAACGACTCACTGGTGAAGAGCATCGATTCGGGCTACAGATTCCTGACGGCGAACATCATAAACAATTCACTGAATTCGGTGAACAACTTCATCACCCTGAACAAGGGAAGCGACGATGGCGTACGCCCCGAAATGGGAGTCTTCAACAGCGACGGCATTGTGGGTGTCGTGTATCTGACCTCGAAAAACCGCTCGATAGTGATTCCCCTGCTCAACAGCAAGAGCAGCATCAGCTGCCGCGTGAAGGGCAGCGAAAGTTTCTGCTCGCTCAGCTGGGACGGAGGCGACACACGTTACTCGAATCTCATCGACCTTCCACGATACGCACAGTTTGAAAAAGGCGACACGGTGGTTACCAGCGGATTCTCGTCAATCTTCCCCGGCGACCTGCCCGTGGGCACGGTAGAGAGAATCGAGGACTCGGCCGACGGAATGTTCTACACTGTGCGCGTGAAGCTGTTTGTGGATTTCTCGCGTCTGACCTCGGTGTTCATCGTCGGCAACGACGACTACGAAGAGCAGAGCCAACTTGAACAGGAAATAACAAAAATACTGAAGTAATGCACTCTTTCCTTAACCGTCTGAAGAATTTTGCAATATTGGCAGCGGCGCAGGTGCTGCTGTTCAACCACATACACCTGTTCGGCTATGCAACGGCGTACATCTATCTGCTGTTTATACTGAAGATGCCGCGTTTCGCGACACGCAACGAGCAGATGCTGTGGGCTTTTGCGTTGGGACTCATCGTGGACATGTTCGGAAACACTCCCGGAATAAATGCTGCGGCCGCAACGATGCTCGCATTCATGCGCAACTATATTCTTGCAATGTTCATCCCCAACGGAATGACCGAGGACTTTGTTCCCGGCACAAAGGTGCTGCGATGGGGCGCATACATAAGCTACGCGGCCATAAGCATCACACTCTTCTGCATTGTGCTTTTCATGCTCGAGCTTTTCACGCTCACACGCCCCATGCACCTTGCAATAGGCGTTGCGGGCAGCACACTGCTGACGTTGCTCTTTGTAACCGTAATCGAGAGCTTTAACAAAGGAAGCCGATGAACGACTACACACACGACTCACGAAAATTTATTCTCGGCGGCGCTATTATCATAGTGCTGCTCGTGTATATTATACGTCTTTTTTCGCTGCAGGTACTGAGCGACGAATATAAGACCAAGGCCGACAGTAACGCATTCTACAAAAAGACCATCTACCCTTCGCGCGGACTCATCTACGACCGCAACGGAGAACTGCTTGTGTACAACCAGCCGGCCTACGACATTATGTTCGTGCCACGCGAGATTAAAGGCAAGCTCGACACGCTGGAATTGTGCTCGGCGCTGAACATCACCCGCGAAGATTTCGAGAAGAGAATGGAGGATGTGAGAAACCCCCGCTCGAACCCCGGATATTCGTCGTACACGCAGCAGATGTTCATGAGCCGCCTCTCGGCCGAGGAGTTTGCCCGTTTCCAGGAGAAGCTCTTCCGCTTCCCCGGCTTCTATGTGCAGAAACGCTCCATACGTCAATATTCGTGCGACGCGGCGGGAGTGATTCTCGGAGACATAGGAGAGGTGTCGCCCAAGCGTCTGAAGGCCGACAGCTACTATGTGCGTGGCGACTATATAGGCACTCAGGGCCTCGAAGCCTCTTACGAGAATGTGCTTCGCGGAAAGAAGGGAGTGGAAATGTTGCTGCGCGACGCCCATGGACGCATTCAGGGAAAATATCGCAGTGGAGCACTCGACACAATGCCCGAACGTGGAAAAGACCTTACGCTGAGCATCGACATTAATCTGCAACGTCTGGGCGAGCGACTGCTGAAGAACAAGATTGGCAGCATCGTGGCCATAGAGCCCTCCACGGGAGAGGTGCTGTGCATGGTGTCGTCGCCGTCGTACGACCCCCATATTCTCGTGGGACGACAGCGTGGAGCCAACCACAAGAAGCTCGCCAACGACAAGCGCAAGCCTCTGCTGAACCGCGCAATCATGGGTACCTACCCGCCCGGCTCCACTTTCAAGACCTCGCAAGCGCTCACCTTCCTCGAAGAGGGAATAATCACAGAGAACACCCCCTTCCCCTGCCACGGCGGATTTGTGCACGCAGGACTGCGCGTAGGCTGCCACCCCCACCCTGCACCGCTGCCGCTCATTCCCGCTATTGCAACGTCGTGCAACGGATACTTCTGCTGGGGACTGCTGCGCATGCTCTCGTCGAACAAATACGGAAAGGTGCAAAAGGCGATGAACGTATGGCGCGACTATATGGTCTCTATGGGATTCGGCTACAAGCTGGGCGTGGACCTTCCGGGAGAGGTGCGAGGAATGATTCCCAACGCACAATTCTATGACAAGGCCTATCGTGCATCGTGGAACGGACTTACGGTAATCAGTATTTCCATCGGACAGGGCGAGGTTACACTCACCCCCCTGCAGATTGCCAACCTGTGCGCAACAATTGCCAACCGCGGAACATTTATCACCCCTCACGTGGTGAAAAGCATAGAGAATGACACACTCGCCGACACCTACCGCACTCCGCGCGAGACGATGGCGTCGCGCCGCTCTTACGAGCATGTGGTTGCGGGAATGCGTCAGGCGGTGCTTGCCGGTACCTGTCGCGGAGCCAACCTTCCCGACATTGAGGTGTGCGGAAAGACGGGAACGGCTCAGAACAAGGGAAAGGACCACTCGGCATTCATTGGATTCGCCCCCATGAACGAGCCCAAGATTGCTCTTGCCGTCTACGTGGAGAATGGTGGATTCGGCGCCACATATGCTGTACCCATCGGCGCACTGCTGATGGAGCAGTACCTTAAAGGTGAACTTTCGGCTGACAGCAAAATAAAGGCCGAAGAGATGCAAAATAGAGTAATTTACTATGGAGAAGGGGAAAGATAATATATTAAAGTCGCTCGACTGGACTACGGTCGTTCTTTATCTGATGCTGGGCACTATGGGCTGGCTGGCAATATGCGGCGCAAGCTACAGCTACATTGACACCAGCGTCCTCGAGTTCTTTGCACTGACCGAGCGCACGGGTAAGCAGGCAATGTGGATAGGCGTCTCCATCATCGTGGGCATTGTGCTTATGTTCATCGACAAGCGCAGCTACGAATTTTCGTCGCGTTTCATATATGTGGCACTCATTCTTTTGGGAATACTCACAATATTTATTTCGAGGGACATTAAAGGCTCGCGCTCGTGGATAACCATCGGCTCATTCGGCATTCAGCCGGCCGAATTCATGAAATTCGGAACTACGCTCGCCCTTGCCACCATAATGAACAAATATGGATTCAGCATCAGCCGGAGAAGTGACTTTCTAAAGTGTCTCGCAATAATATTGCTGCCGCTGGTAGTAATCATCTGCCAGAAGGAGACGGGTAGCGCGCTCGTCTATCTGTCGTTCTTCATTGTGCTCTACCGCGAGGGAATGACGGGAATGGTGCTCTTCACAGCCATCAGCGCCGTTGTCTATTTTGTGGTGGGCATCGGCTACGAGAATATATTTTTCGAGGAGCTGCCCGTGTCGGTGGGACACTATGCGGTGACGGTGCTCATACAGATTTTCGCCATAGGAATGACTGCATTCTGGTGCAAGGAGAAGAAGACTGCCGCGACACTGCTGGCAGTGAACATTATCGTCTCGCTCATTGCCTATTGGATAGCTGTCTATCTTTTCTCGTTCAACATTCTCTATGTGCAATATTTCCTGCTGCTGACAGACATTGTCTATCTGTTGATAAGGGCGCGCATAGACAAACAGAAGATGCTTGTGTGGACGTCACTGTTCATCATCGTCTCGACGCTATTTTTCCACTCGTGCGACTATGTGTTCAATAATGTGATGAAGCCCCACCAGAGGGTGCGCATCGAAGTGCTGCTGGGACTAAAGGAGGACCTTGCGGGTGCAGGATACAATGTGCATCAGTCGAAGATTGCCATAGGCTCGGGAGGGCTTTTCGGAAAGGGATTCCTTAACGGCACACAGACGAAGCTGAAATATGTTCCCGAGCAGGATACTGACTTTATCTTCTGCACAATAGGCGAGGAGCAGGGCTTCGCCGGCTCTACCTTTGTGCTTGTGGTGTTTATAGTGTTTGTATTGCGCCTGCTGAGGCTGGCCGAACGACAGAATGATACATTCGGAAGAGTCTACGGATACTCGCTCGTATCAATCTTCTTCTTTCACTTTTTCATTAACATAGGAATGGTGCTGGGAATCACTCCTGTAATTGGAATTCCGCTGCCGTTTTTCAGCTACGGAGGCTCGTCGTTCCTGGGATTCTCTATTCTTCTTTTCAGTTTCCTGAGGATAGACGCCGACCGCGACCGCAGACTTTAATGCCTACGTCGGCGACTCCTTTCACGGGCCCGTCCATAAGATGGGTGACCTTTATGCGCGCAGTGTCATCGGGCTGCATGTAGTGAAGGCCCGCATCGTGCGACGTCTGATGCAGAAGGCCCACGCCCGGCCCCTGCTGCCTGCCCAGAGAGTCGAAAATTTCGCAGCAGAGAGTGTCTACCGAGTGCCTACCGGCCGAGGCACACTCGACACGCAGCCACAGTTCGCGCACAGGGTAGGACGAGGCGCAACGCAGCTGCAGCTCCACGGCAAAATCTGTATCTTTCGTGGGATTGAAATATTCGTAACGGAGCGTGTCGGTAGCCGCCCACTCTCCCTGAAGCTCATGAAAAGTATGCAGCCTGACATCGTCGCAGGCTGCAAACATTAACATAAGCGCGAGAAGAAGATTACTCGGCTTTAGGATTCTCTCTTTTCTTACCTTTTCTATTATTTTCATTGCGGTATTCGCGGTTGCCACCGTTGCCACGCTTGCGCTTTTTGTTGCGCGACGCATTGTCGAAACGGTCAATGTTACTCTGTTCGAGAAGGTCGGACGAGTGTCTGCTGCCGCGCATTGCATCGTCCTCGAGCAGCGACTCGGGTTTTTCGCCACGTTTGTTCATCTCCACAATCTGCTTGGCGCGACGCGAAGTTATTGTCTTCAGGTTGGCGGGAATGCGCTTGTCGCTCGAATATGTAAGCTCGCCCTTGAGAATGTCGGCCTTGAAGAAGTAGTATGTGCCCTCGACTGTCTCGAGCTCAATGTCGCGCTGGGGCAGACGCTTCGAGGCCTCGACGTATGCATCGACCTCGTAGTTGAGGCAGCATTTGAGCTTGGCACACTGTCCGGCAAGTTTCTGAGGATTGAGGGAAATATCCTGGAATCTCGCTGCAAGCGTCGATACAGAGACGAAATTGGTGGTGAAGGTTGCGCAGCAGAGCTCGCGACCGCAAGGGCCGATTCCACCGATGCGTCCCGCCTCTTGACGGGCACCAATCTGCTTCATTTCTATCTTCACTTTAAAGACGTCGGCAAGCACCTTTATAAGCTGTCTGAAGTCGACGCGGTTGTCGGCAATATAGTAGAAGATGGCCTTGTTGCCGTCGCCCTGATACTCTACGTCACCAATTTTCATGTCAAGATTCAGGTCTTTGGCTATCTGACGCGAACGTATCATTGTATCGTGCTCTTTGGCCTTGGCCTCTTCGTATTTTTCCATGTCCACGGGCTTGGCCTTGCGGTAGACGCGCTTGAGCTCCGACTCGGGTGTCAGCCTTGCCTTGCGAAGCTGCAGAAGCACCAGACGTCCGGTGAGTGTCACGCGGCCAATGTCGTGGCCGGGATTGGCCTCGACGGCAACAATGTCGCCCTTTACAAGCGGCAGCTTGTTGGAGTTGCGGAAATATCCTTTGCGGGTGTTCTTGAACTGCACTTCGACAATGTCCGTATCCTCGTCGTTGCCGGGAACGTCGGCCAGCCAGTCGAAGGTGTTGAGCGGAGCATCCATCGCTCCACAGCCCTTGCTGCAGATACCCGAACATCCATTCTGTTCTTTATATTTTAATTTCTCGTCCATATATTATCTGTTCTTTATCCAAACAATCATCCTTAACGCCATGTCAAAGAAGATCATTTTGGCATTTACATTCTGTTCAACATGTTTCTGCGCATCGGCAACCTCTTCCATAATTCCGAAAATGTTATTTTCGTTGACGAAGGGCGAAAAGTTCACCGAGAAATTGCGCTCCTCGGGCGAAAGATAGAGCATTTCGTTGCGTCCGAAGTTCATAATGAAATTCTCGCGTATCATACGCTGACAATATTCGAGCATTCCCTTCTGACGTTCGCGACCGAGCGCCGCCACCTGCTCGCTCCACTTTTTCATGGCCATAATGTCGCGTCTGTAGGCCATGCGCATGAGAGTCATAAAAAGCTCAAGATAGAGGCGCTTGTCGTTGTCCACGCGCAGCATCGACTCGGCCTTCTCCCAATCGCCGCCACTCTGCTGGGCTATGCTGCGGGCAGTGTCGCCATCGAGGGCGTAGCGACGCTGCAAGGCCTCGGCAATCTCGTCGGCAAGGATGCGGGGAATGTCCACGCGCTGTGTGCGGCTGAGGATGGTAGGCAGAATGTGCTCGGTGCTCTCGGCTACAAGCAGGAAGAGTGTCTCGGCGGGTGGTTCTTCGAGGATTTTCAGAAGCTTGTTCGAACAGGCCTCTTTCATCTTCTCGGGCAGCCATATTATCATTATCTTCCATCCGCCCTCGCGCGATTTCAGCGAGAGTTTGCGCAGAATCTCGCTGCTCTCTTTTTCGTATATTATAGGCTGCTGATTCTCGACGTCGAGCATTGCCAGCCAGTCGGAGTAGCCGAAATAGGGCTCTTTGAGGAAAATCTCGCGCCATTCGGCAATGTAGTCGTCGCTGACGGGTGCGCTGTCCGACGAAGAGTTCTTCTTTTTCTTTACGGGAAAGACAAAATGGAGGTCCGAGTGAACGAGCTTGTCCATCTTTACGCACGACGGGCAGCAGCCGCAGGCGTCGCCGTTGCGACGGTCGCTGCAAAGGATGTAACGGGCAAGAGCAACGGCTATGGGAAGTTTGCCGTTACCCGACGGGCCTGTCAACAACAGCGCATGAGCGAGTCTGTTCTCGTCTACCATGCGGCTAAGCTGCGCCAGCAGGCTCTTCTGTCCTATTATATCCTTGAAAAACATATTTAAAATATCGCCGCCAGGGTCTTGTACACGCTGTCGGCAGCATTAATTGTGTAGAAATGAAGATTGGGTACGCCACGCTCCATAAGCTCGCGGCACTGCTTTACGCACCACTCGTAACCGACAACTGCGGCGTCGGCGTCGCTCTTGCAACGCAGAAGCTCGGCTGTAAGTTCGCCGGGAAGGTCGGTATTGAATGTCTTTGGCAGAATATTTATCTGCGACATTCTGTGTATGGGCTTTATTCCCGGGATTATGGGAACATTGATACCCATTTCGCGTGCGCGACGTACAAACTCGAAATATTTCTCATTGTCGAAGAACATCTGTGTGACAGCATACTCGGCACCATTGTCGACCTTCTTTTTGAGCCAATAGAGGTCTGTTTCGAGGTTGGGTGCCTCTATGTGCTTCTCGGGGTAGCATGCAACGCCATAAGAGAAGGGAATTCCGCGCTCGCGTATGGGGGTGCCGTCGATGAAGAAGCCCTCGTTGTAGCGATTGACCTGCTCTTGCAGCTGCACAGTGTGGTCGTAGCCGCCGAGCGTGGGGGTAAACGCCTTTTCGTCCTTGGCCTTGTCGCCACGCAGAAGCAAAAGGTCGGTGATTCCCGAAAGTTGCAGGTCGATGAGCACATACTCTGTCTCTTCGGGCGTAAAGCCGTTGCACAGAATGTGAGGAACAACAGGGATATTGTAGCGGTGCATGATGGCTGTTGCCACTGCCACCGTTCCGGGACGACGGCGGATGGCACTGCGCTTGAACATTCCGTTGCCTGCGTCTGTGTAAACATACTCACTGTGGTGGGTGGTGATGTTTATATATTTGGGGCCGAATTCACTTATACGGTCGATAGACTCGAAGAGTTTCGTAAGGCCCATGCCCTTTACCGGAGGCAATACCTCTATCGAGAATACCGTCTTTTCGGCAGAATTTATACAGTCTGTTATTTTCATCTTATTATTTAAAAATTCTGCTCTTTGCAAGCAGAATGGCATAAAATACTCTTTTCTATCAATATTGCGCAAGCGAGTGAAACGCAAGTTTACTTGCAGTTGCAAAGCGAGCATAGCCTATGTTCGCAACATTTATGTTGCAAATATAAGCTTTAGAAACGAAAATACGAAAAACAAAAGCCACAAAGAGCCGCGCAAAATAATATTTGCGCGGCTCTTTACAATTTAATTTACCAATATCAATCGTCGATTCCCTTAATCTTCAGATTCTTGTCGAACACAAGCTCCAGCTTATTTGACAATTTCACCTCGTGGTTGCCACGTTTACGCTCAATTTCGATAATTTTTACGTCGGGGAAATTGCTCTTCACATACGTCTGTATCGCAGCGGGGACAATCGCCTGAGGCACGGAATTGTAGCGGCAATCAACATCCACCCACTCGCCGTTGCGGCCGAACTCAATCTTCGAGCCATCGGCGAATACAAGCTCGTAATTGCGATCGAAGAAGTCGCGATCCTCTTTTATGTACGAGATTTTAACACTCGCGAAATGTGCATTTACAAACTGCTGTGCCTTTGCGGGCAATGCATCCTTTGTAATCACGCGGTCGTTGTCCGCCTTTGCTGTTACCACTCCTAATGAAAATACCGCGAGAATTATAACCAAAATCTTTTTCATACTCTTTTATTTTTAAATGTTAGACATTCTGTTTTCTTTTCTGATACAAAGTACCGACACAATTCTGAAATAAATTTGAAATTTCGCACTATTTTCAAAAAAAATTAAATTATTCGTGCAATCCGCGTGAGCGAAGGTACTGCAACAGATAAGCGGGGTTGTCTGTCTGGATGATTCTCGCACCCAATTTATCTATAAGATAGCCATAATTACCATCGGCATCTTTGAGGGCAGCCTCGTCGTCGTGGCCACCATTGAGCGAGGGCCACAGGGTATTGTACCATATAAGCGACTTTTTGAAAAGGAGCTTTTTCATTTTCTTGGGCATAGGGCTTGCGGGGTCGGAGTAGCAGAGTTCAAAGGCCGCGGGGCGCATCTGCTTCATAAAATCCTTGACAAAGGGCACTGCACCATCTTTGTCGATGGTGACGATGGGCATATAGATTACCTTGTCAAGATACTGCGAAAATTCCTTTTTCAGCTTCGCGACAGGCGCGCTTCCCTTCATTATCACCATGTTCGCCGTGCCCGTTCTTTCGAGAACTTCGTAGACCTGGGGGAAGATTGAATAGGCCTTGTCGAGATTGACCATTATCTTGTCCTTGGCAACGAGCATGGCCTCTTCGAGTGTGGGAACAGTGTGCTCGGTGAGGCGACCATCCTTATCCTTGAGTTTGAGGCTTTTAATCTCGGCAAGAGTAAGGTTGGCAACCTTGCCCTTTCCGTTCGTCGTGCGGTCGACGCTATTGTCGTGCATGAGCACAAGATGTCCATCCTTAGTCTTTCTTACGTCAATCTCCACTGCATCTATTTTCATCACAATAGCGCTGTCTATCGCAGCCAGAGAGTTTTCGGGAGCGCTGCGCCAGTTTCCACGATGGGAGACAACAAGCACCTTCTTCGAGCGAGGATTCAGAAACTCCCCTCGCAGCACCTCTACTCGCGATTGCGCCGATAAAATAGCCGCATGGAGGCAGCATAATAGGAAAAGAACAATTCTACAGCTTCTCATAATTATATATTTATATAAACAGATAATGCGAGCCCTGGGCTCGCATTATCAATATTTCGTCAAACTTATGTTGCTAATTACTTCGCGGGAGCGATGATTACGCGACGGTTCAACTGGATGGGTTTCTCAGCGTCAACACCACCCTTACCCTCTACGATAAGCTGGCTCTCGGGAACGCCCATCTCAACGAGCTTAGCAGCAACTGCCTTAGCACGAGCCTCAGACAATGTCTGGTTGTAAGAAGCTGTACCTGTAGCGCTGTCAGCATAACCTGTAACTGTAAGTTTCACGCCAGCCTCTTTAGCTGCCTCAGCCAAAGCCTTGAGGTTGAGGATCTCCTTCTTAGAATCGATCTTAGAAGAGTTGATTGAGAAGAATACTGACTGAGCAGCATCGAACATCTCAACATCCTTGGGAGCGTTCTGACACTTAGCAAGAGCAGCCTTAGCAGCAGCGAGCTGAGACTTCAACTGAGCGTTCTCAGACTCCTTAGCCTGCAACTGTGCGTTGAGAGCAGCAAGAGCAGCAGCGTTAGCAGCCATGATTGCGTCTACGTCAGGAGTGTTCTCCCAACCTGTCTTGTTGAACTTGTAAGTAACACCGGCTGTAGCTGCGAAGATCATGTCATAACCGTTGCGTGAAGGAGCAACACCGCAGAAACCACCCTTAGCAGCTGTAGCTGAAACCTCGAGGTTGATAGCCCAGTGCTTAGCGATGCGGAATGTGTTCAAGATACCAGCGTTAGCTGTCAAAGAACCGAGCTTGCCGTTACCGTTAGCACCCTCTGCATCCAAGTTAGCAGCGTAACCAAGACCCATGTAAGGAATGAAGTTCCAAACGCGTTTCTCGTTGTAGCCGAAGAACAAGTTGCTGAGGTTGAACATAGCGTCAGCGTGTACATTGTAGAAGCTGAAGTTGTCTGCATCCTCGAAAGGCTTAGCCTCGAAACCATTGTAAGCTACTCTCCAACCGTAACCGGGAGTGTGCCATTTACCAACGTAAGCATTGATTGCTGCTGTACCGTGGTCGAACATGCTCTCGCCGTTAGTCTGAACACCGTTGAACAACTGATAACCGCCGTTCACACTGATGAACCAGTTACTCCAGAAGCCGTTAGTAATAACGCTCTTCTTCAAAGTAGGAACTACGACTTCGCTAGTAACAGTCTCCTGTGCAAAAGAAACCATTGCAATGCTGGCAATAGCCAGCGCCATCATAAATTTTTTCATACTTTTTGCTATTAATTAGACACTAAAAATTTCCTAAAATCCAAAATTTCACAGAAACTGTCTTTCCACTATAACATTTTACAACGGAGAAAAGTTTCTGCAACTGCAATTATACACCTAAAGGTAAAGATTTTCAACACTTAACACCTTTGGACGCAAATGTAGTTGTGCAAAATTACAAAAAAAACATTTACGTTATAAATTTCGCTAAAAGAATCTTTGTTTTTTAACATCGGTTAACACTTTTAAACACATCCTCGCATCACTTTGAGAAATTTCGCGCAATCTCATTGTCGGACTGCACATAAATGATGGTCTTTCCATCGGGGGTGCGGCCATGCACCGAGCATTTGAAAAGATTGTTTATCAGTGTATTCATTTCGTCGGCAGTGAGCACCTGACCGACAACAACCGCCACCTGCTTGGCCATTGTCAGCGCAAGGGTGTCGAACATTTTTTCGCCAACCTCGGACGTTGCTTCCATCACCGAATGCAGAATATCCATGAGAAGATTCACGGGATTGAGCCCGTCGATACCCGCAGGAACACCCTGAATAGCGTAGCTGGCACCACCGAGCGACGAGAGTTCGAAGCCCAGGTAGGATAGCTGCTCCATTATATTTTCGAGCGCCACGCTCTCGTTTACCGTAAGGTCGATGCGCTCGGGGAAAAGCACACGCTGAATATTTCCTTTGCGTTCGTCAAGCTGTTTTCTGTAGGAATCGTAAAGCACTCTTATATGGGCACGACGCTGATGCACCCACATGAGGCCCGACTTTACGGGAATGAGAATATACTGTCCCTTATACTGAGAAATGGGAAGATACTCCTCTTTCACCTCCTCGACTACGGGAGCAGATGCAATGGTAGTAGCAACAAGCTCGTCCATCGCTTCGGAGACAGGCACCGAAGCTGGCTCGTTAACCTCGGGGAGAGGCTCGGTGAAAGCCGGCTCCTGCCCCATAAACTTTTTGTCGATGCCGAGGCCCTCGTAGAGGCTCTCCCAGGGCATCTCCTTTTTCATATACTCGCGCGAAGAGGGGCTGTTGAAAGGATTGTAGTGGGGGTTGTACGACACTTTTGGTGCCGACACAGCCTTGCCCGTATCTTCGAAGACAGGAATCTCGGGAATGTCGCCCATTTCAAAATCGAGGCCGGGCATTGCATTGAAACGTCCCAAGGACTCGCGCACGGCCGCCGAGAGAATTTTCCAGATATTCTGTTCGTCCTCGAATTTTATTTCGGTCTTTGTAGGATGGATGTTCACATCTATCTTTTCGGGAGCAACCTCGAGACAGACAAAGAAAGGCACCATTTCGCCGGCGGGAATCAGCTGGCTGTAGGCCTCGAGAATAGCCTTGGCAAAATAGGGGTGACGCATGTAACGTCCGTTCACAAAGAAATATTGCAGGGCGCCCTTCTTGCGCGCACTCTCGGGAGTGCCCACAAAGCCCGAAATATTAATCATGGAGCTTTTCACATTAACCTCTATCAGCTGTGTATTTATCTTTTTGCCAAAGAGGTTGGCCACTCTTTTGCGGAAAGAGGAGACGGGCAGAGAGATAATCTCTACGTCGTTGTTGAACAGCGAAAATTCCACGTCGCAGTTGACAAGCGCCACACGCTCGAACTCTGTGATTATGTTGTTGAGCTCTGTCTGCGTGGTCTTCAGGAATTTGCGACGCGCGGGAATATTGTAAAAGAGATTCTTTACCTTGAAATTGCTGCCGACGGGCGAAGCCACAGGCTCTTGCTCTTCGAGACGCGAGCCCGAGATTACCACCTTCGTGCCAAGCTCGTCGTTGGGGCGACGGGTGACAAGCTCTACCTGGGCAACGGCAGCAATAGAGGCGAGAGCCTCACCGCGGAATCCCATAGTGGAGAGTGCAAAAAGGTCCTCGGCCTTTTTAATCTTTGAGGTTGCGTGTCGCTCGAAGGCGAGACGCGCATCGGTCTCGGACATTCCCGAGCCGTCATCTATCACCTGAATGGACGTGCGACCACCATCGACCACCAGCACCTTCACCTTTTTGGCACCGGCATCGACGGCATTCTCCATCAATTCCTTGACAACAGAGGCGGGACGCTGCACCACCTCTCCGGCTGCAATCTGGTTGGCAACCGAGTCGGGCAATAAACTTATAATATCTTTCATACTCTATTCTTTTCTACAAGCGTTCAAAGCAGCCGCCACAGGCGGGTGTCTAAAATGTCCAGCTGCCCGTGAGCAGATAGTGCAGCACAAAGAGACTCGCAACCAAAGCTATCACAATGGCCTTGGCCGAGAGACGCGTACCCTGCTCCTTGCGGCGTTTCAGATGGGTAGTCTCGTTGACAAAAGCGCCACGCAGCTTCTCTTCGTAGCTTTTCTCCTCGGGGGGAAGAAGACCAAGGTCGCGTTTGGCTTTCTCTTCAATCTTCTGCAATTTCTCTTTGCGCTCGTCAACATAAATATAGTTGTGGCTGAATCGACGGGGCGCAGGCATCTTGAAATATCCCATAGCGTTTCTCCCTATTTTTTATTCTCTTTGAATCTGTCGAGCGTAGGCAGAGGAATGGAGCTGCGTTTGATTTTCTTGAGCTCCTCGCCCTTGCGTTTGCCTCGCCAATAGAAAATATCATCCTTGCTCAGAGGACGTATGTAGTCGAACCACACGAAATTGTCAAGATACCTCTCTTTGGGAGGAATCTGACTCATGGGGTAGAATGCACCACTCGACTTTGTAGGAATCACAAGTTTATGCATCTTGCCATCCTTCATCTGTCCGACGAGCTTGCCCGCGAGTGTGGTGTTCATGCCCAGCATGGTGCTGTCATCGTCGAGCGGGAAATAGACAATGTGCACACTGCCTATCACCTGCATTTCGCTCAACTTTTTGTCTTTGAAGATGAATCTCATCTCCTTGCCATTTATCTGGTTGAACTCGTCGTCGCCAACCTTGTCGGCGTACAGTGTCTGGTTGATTACGTGCACGCGGTCGATGGAGCTGCTGTCCATATACATTTTTATCTCCTCGCCCACAAGCTGCTGGCCGCCGTTCCAGAATATAGGATCTTTGTACATTGTCATGCACGAGTCGCGCGAGTCGAAAATGAGTGAGTCGCACACTGCCTGAATATCTTTTCTGTAGGCGCGTACCTTATTATATGCTCGCAGCTGACGATACATGGAGTCGGTGTCGGCGTTGAGCGTCACCATCCATATGGTGTCGGAGTGCAGGAACAGAGAGTCGCCCTGTGAGTAGTCGACAGCAAGAGCCGAGCCGGTAATATAAATGGAGTCGGCAAAATTGTTGAAGTAGCCATACTCGCCGGCCAGCATATTCTTGCCCACAGTGTCGCTGAGCACAATGTTGCCGAATGCCTCGCTGAGCCCCGTAAGTTCGTCGCTGAAGAGAGAGTCGGCGGTGATGTCTCTGTTGCCGTTGGTGACCACCGAGCGGTTGAGCAGCGTAGCCTGACGGCGACGAGTGTCGTAGTATCCAAGCTCGGAGTATATTTTATTCTGTCCGCTGAGCACTCGCGTGGGGCCTACAATTTTGGCAATGTCGGTGCCTGTATTGTAGTGCAGCGTGTCGGAGCCCATAAGGAACTGCGGATTCTGCAGACTGACGTCGTAACGGAAAACTGCCTCTTTGGTGACTGTATTGTACTCGCCCCACTGCGACTCGAGAGAGCTCTCGTTGTCGTAGAGTGTACCACCGCCAAAATAGTAGCCGAGATTGAGATTGCGATTGTAGTCGAGGCTGTCGGTCTCGAGAATAGAGCTTTTGTCCTCGAGGCGCACATTGTTGCGCACGCGCGCAAGATTTGCATCGCCGTCGTAGTCAAGATAATCGCCGTAGAGGAAGAGAGAGTCGCCCTGCTCCATGCGCACGTTACCAAATGCCTTCAGGGCATTCTTTTTATTGTAGAAATAGGCGCTATCGCAGTACATGTACATGCTGTCGTGGCGAAAAGAGACGTCGCCCATAAGCACCCACACGTCGGGATTCTTTTTCTTGTTGTATTTTGTAACATCGGCATGCAGCAGATGCACGTAGCTTCTCTTCACGCTGTCGGCCGACGACGAAGATTCCTGCGTCACATCGGTCCTCTGCGCAAAAGTCGGCACCGACAATGCGATGAGTATAAATATCAGATATTTGAGTTTAGCCATTTTTTGAAACAGATTCTTAGTTATTCTTCAATCGGCCGCGCAAAGAGTAGGCGCCGCCGACAAGAGCTCAGCAGACTACTGCTGTTCGTCGTAGAAATTCCAGTCGGGATAGAGGAATTTGCAGTTGCGTCTGTCGCGATTCACGCGAACGTAGGTCTTTTTCTGTTTCTCCTTTATCCATTTGCTCACCTTCTCCTCGCCCATCTTTGCCGAGTAGAGCTGTTTCAGATAGTCGTAGTCGTCGCGCATATTGGCCTTGTGTCCCTCGACGCGGCTCTTCAGCTTGACGATGGCACAGACTGTAGTACCGTTGCTCTGCTCCATGACAAAGGGCTTGGAAATTTCGCCCACCTTCATTCTCTCCACTGCAGCTGCAACCTCGACGGGCAGATTCTGAAGCTCGAACTTGGAGTGGGACATTCCCTGCTCGCTGAAGAACATCACTCCGTTGTTGTTGCGTGTGTCCTTGTCGTGAGAAATCTGCGACGCGCCCTCGTCGAATGTGAAAAGGCCGTTGCTGATGTCCTCTTTTATAGAGTCGAGACGCGCAAGCATTGCAGTGATACTTTCGTCGGAGACGCGGGGCTTGCGCAATATGTGGCGCACCTTCACTCGGTCGCCTCGTTTCTCTATGAGCTGTATAATGTGAAAGCCGTACTCTGTCTCGACCACCTGCGAAACTTTGTTGGGGTCGGTAAGGTTGAAAGCCACCGCAGCAAACTCGGGTGCCCATTCTCCTCGACCACCGAATGGTAGTTCACCGCCCGAGCGTGCCGAGCCTTTATCCTCGGAGTAGAGAAGCGCAAGAGTAGAGAAAGATGTCTCGCCGTTGTTTATGCGCTCGGCGTATCCGCGAAGCTCGCTCTTCACACGCTCAATCTCCTCAATCTCAATTTCGGGCTTTTGTGTGATTATCTGCACCTCTACCTGCATGGGAATGTAGGGAATACTATCCACGGGAAGAGTGTTGTAGTATTTGCGCACTAGAGCCGGAGAGACTTTGATGTCTCCGATTATATTTTTACGGACTGACTCCGTAAGCATCATATTCTCGAAATACTCGAAATACATTTCGCGTATCTGCGAATAGGTTTTTCCCATGTACTCTTCGAGTTTCTCTTTTGTTCCAGCGCGGGCAATCATTCCCTCGAGGGCTCTATCAACCTCTTTCATCACATCCATCTGGCCCACATTTATACTGTCGAGCCCCGCCTGATGGATGAAAAGCTGCTGAACGGCCAGGTCCTCGCCAACGACACAATAAGGGTCGCCCTCGAATTTTCTATTCTCCTGTACCCAGAAATCTATTGCGCCCTCGATGTCCGAACGCAATATAGCCTTGTCGCCGACTACCCACTCCACGCGGTCGATAACATTCTCCTGTGCCGACAATAAAGTGACAAAGCAGCAACAGAGTGCTGCCAACATCCATTTACCAGACAAAATATTAAATTTCATTCTTCTCTTCGTTTATTACAGACTGTCGCCGCCCGCGAAAAACTATTCGGCAGGCTGCTCATTTTTATAAAAAATAACATCGCCACCCTTCAACGCCTCATCATAAATCTCACGCTTCACACGCTGCAAAAACTCGGCCTTGCGCGAGTTTACCAACAGCTCTTTAATCTCGCCCTCGGCAAGGTCGAGAGGTTTCAACACTCCCACAGGCAGATAATCGATGACGTTTATCATATATACTGATGCCGAGTCGCTGAACTCGACCATCTTTTTATCGGAAACCATGCGACGCAACTCATCCTCGCCCAGCGACACTTTCGACGCAATCACCGACACGGGAGTCCACGTTTCGTGAAAATATTCATACAACTGAGCATTTGTCAGAGTGTATTTTTCGAGTTTTTCAAGGTCGGCAGGGTCGGAGCTTTTGCACCAACGACGCACCGCATCCATTTTGGGTGCCTTCTTCGATACCTTCAGCAGCAGGCCCTTGAGCATGAGCTCTTCCATCTTGAACATCAGCTTGTTGCTTTCGTAAAAAGCGGCAATCTCCTCGGGGAGAATCTCTTTGTCAAGCTGCTGGGCCACGAGCCTCTCTTGATAGATATTGAGCAGAAGCGATTTTTTGTAATTGTCTATCAGGCGGGCAATCTCTTTCGACGAAGCGACGTTGCGCTTGGCCTGATTGTACAAAAGAACATCCTCGAGCCAATGCTCAATATATTTTTCAACAAATTCGGCACTGTCCTTTATCATTCTGTCCGATGCAAGCATCTGCTCTACATCCTCTTGATACAGAAAATCCGTACCAACGCCCACAAGAGGTGTCTTTCCCCCGTGGTCGATTTTGTCGCCGCACGACACAAACACAAGCGCCGCGACAATAGCAAAAAGCATCTGTTTCAGTTTCATAAAGGCAAATATAGCTACTTAAACAGTAACGTCAATGATTATTAACTGTTTTTAAAATATCTTGGTAAACTTCAACTTTGTACTTTTTGTGCAAAGTCTTGAGCCACTCCTTTTCAAGCTGCTGCTGATAGTCGTTTACCACAAGCCCGTTGACATCTTTGTAGCTCTCGGGCTTTTTCTTCAGTATTTTTCCAACGGTGCCGGCCATTGTGTAGCCCTTTTTCAGTCGGCCACCCTTGCCCTGACCGAAGACCTCTTTGTCTACCCACGCATTCTCGCCTATGGGGAAGACTCCGGCCTCGAGCCTTATCGTGCACACTGAATCTTTTGTAAAGTTGGCCTCGACGATGCTCTTGTACTCGTCGATGGCTGCATTCTTTAAAAGTTCCTGCGCCTTGCGCAGCTCCTCTTCGCTGTTGCTGTAAATAACGGCGCCACGGAAGTGGGGAGCGTCGAACTTATACTTTTTCTTGTTCTTCTTGAAGAATTTTTCGAGCCCCTTTTCATCTATTGATGCCTTCTGCCACACCTCGCGGTTGCTGACCTCGAAGAAGAGAAGTCCGTCGCGATACTCGCGCATCAGATTTCCAAACTCGGGGTATTTTGTCTCCAAAAGGCTATCCTCGCGTGCCAATGCCTCTTCGGGAGTAGTGCCCGGAGCCATCTTCGCAGCAAGCTGATAGCCCAGCCTGTAGCGCGCAATGGTCTTTACGTTGCGCTTCTCGAGGATGGACATTATATTGGCACGATACTTTTGATACGAGCCGAAGGGACGATGCGAAAAACGCTTGATTATATGGTAGCCGGCGGGCGAGAGCACAGGATGGGAAAAGCCGCCGTCCTTGAGGGCAAACGCAGCATCCTCGAACTCTTTGAACGCCTGTCCGCGGATAATTTCAATCGTGTCGGGAGTAGTCTGCATATACTTTTGCACCACCGCATCGAAGGTTGCGCCGTTGTTGAGCATCTGGAAAGCCGAGTCGGCCTTGGCTCTAATGGCAGCCCTCTGCTCGGGCGATACATCCTGACGCATGGGGAACATCACCTGCGCCACCTTTATAAAGCCGTCGCGACCGATGGTGGCAGAGTCTTTGGCGTACATATTGTACGCCTCGCGCTCCATATAATCCTTGTCTATAAGATAATCCTCGGCCTGACGCGCGCGGTCGGCCTTGAACTCCTCGATAAAGGTGCTCAAAGTGTCTATTCCCTGCGCCTTGGCCTCGGCAACTTTCAGTTTGAAGTCAATGTACATAGGAAGATATTCCTTTGCGCCCTTTGCCTTGCCTTCGAGCGTGGCGTTGTTCTTGTTCAACGCATATTCAAACTCGGATCTTTTAACTTCCTCGCCGCCGATTTTCATTAACACCGGGTCGGCACTCTGCCCCATCATCGAGACAGAGGCAAGAAACATCAATCCTAATACACTGCTTTTTTTCATCTTTTTAAATATCTTGTTCGAGCCGAGCCCGAATATTTTTATTATTCGGGACGGCTGTAGTTGGGTGCCTCGCTGGTGATTGCCACGTCGTGAGGATGGCTCTCGAGAACGCCTGCATTTGTGATTCTCACGAATTTAGCATCGTGCAGACGCTCGATGTCGGCTGCTCCGCAGTAGCCCATTCCCGAACGCAATCCACCTGCAAGCTGATAGATAACCTCGAAGAGTGTTCCCTTGTAAGGCACGCGCGCTGCGATACCCTCGGGCACGAGTTTCTTCTTGTCAGCCTGGTCAGCCTGGAAATATCTGTCTTTTGAACCATTCTCCATTGCCTCGAGCGAGCCCATTCCACGGTAAGACTTGAACTTTCTTCCGTTGAAGATGATTGTGTCGCCGGGAGACTCCTCGGTACCCGCAACAAGCGAACCAATCATTACCGATGTTCCACCCGCTGCCAATGCCTTTACAATGTCACCCGAGTAGCGCAAGCCACCGTCGGCAATCAAAGGAACACCTGTACCCTCGAGAGCCTTTGCAACATCATAGATAGCCGAGAGCTGGGGAACACCCACACCTGCAACCACGCGAGTAGTACAGATTGAGCCCGGGCCGATACCCACCTTCACAGCATCGGCACCTGCCTCGGCAAGCATCTTGGCAGCCTCGCCTGTAGCAACGTTACCAACAACAATGTCAATGCCGGGGAATTTAGCCTTTGCCTCTTTCAGCTTCTGAACAACACCTGCAGAGTGTCCGTGAGCTGTGTCGATGATGATAGCATCGACGCCTGCCTCGACGAGAGCAGCGATGCGATCCATTGCATCCATTGTAACACCAACGCCGGCAGCTACACGCAAACGACCCTTGCTGTCCTTGCAGGCCATGGGCTTGTCCTGAGCCTTTGTAATATCCTTGTAAGTGATGAGGCCAACGAGCTTGCCGTTAGCATCAACCACGGGGAGTTTCTCGATTTTGTTCTCCTGAAGAATCTTTGTAGCAAGCTCCATGTCTGTCTGCTGAGTAGTAACCACAAGATTCTCGCTTGTCATCACCTCTGAAATGGGGCGCTCCATGCGCGACTCGAAACGGAGGTCGCGGTTGGTAACAATACCCACCAGTTTGTTCTCGTCGTCAACCACGGGAATACCGCCAATGTGGTACTCGGCCATGAGCTCGAGAGCATCCTTAACGATTGCATTCACAGAGATTGTCACAGGGTCGTAAATCATGCCATTCTCGGCACGTTTAACGATAGCCACCTGATGGGCCTGCTCCTCGATAGACATATTCTTATGAATAACACCGATACCACCCTCGCGAGCGATGGCGATAGCCATTTTAGCCTCGGTAACTGTGTCCATTGCAGCTGTAACAAAGGGTACGTTCAAGGTGATGTTTCTTGAAAACTTTGTCTTCAGGCTAACGTCCTTGGGAAGAACCTCGGAATATGCGGGAACTAATAAGAGGTCATCAAATGTGAGACCATCCATCACGATTTTGTCTGTTAGAAAATTCATAAGATATATTTTTTAATTTGCCATTTCTGAAATAAATTTAACACGTACGAGCCTTACCTCTTCTTCGCTGTAATCGGCTCCAAGCTCGTTCATTGCAATGTCGAGATTGTCGGTGTCCGAGTTTTTGAAGTATGAGTAGATATCCTCCAAATTCTCTTCGTCCATAATCTCTTCGAGGAAATAATCTATGTTGAGCTTTGTGCCCGAATATACTATTGCCTCAATTTCGTCGAGGAGTTCCTCGAACTCTACTCCCTTGCTTATCGCAAGGTCGTCGAGTGCCACTTTGCGGTCGATTGCCTGTATGATGCTCACCTTAATCTTGGACTTGTTCACCACCGTACGCACGCGGAAGTCGTCGGGACGCACAATCTCGTTCTCTTCGCAGTGACGTCTGATGAGTGCGCAGAACTCTTCGCCGTAACGTTTGGCCTTTCCGGCACCCACGCCTGTGATATTCTGCAGCTCCTCTATCTTCACGGGGTAGGTGGTAGCCATTGCCTCGAGCGAGGGATCCTGGAAAATCACATAGGGCGGAAGTTCCAGCTGCTTGGCTATCTTCTTGCGCAGATTCTTGAGCATTGCATAAAGCTCGGGGTCTACTGCAAAGGTGCCACCCCCGCGCATTACTGTCTCCTCTTCTTCGAAGTCCTTGTCCTCGACAATCTTGAAAGAGCAGGGTTTTTCGAGGAATTTGCGTCCTGCGTCAGTCACCTTCAGCAGTCCGTAGTTCTCTACATCTTTGCTTATGTATCCTGCAATCACAGCCTGGCGTATAACCGCGTTCCAGCGTTTAACATCGTCGCCGTTGCCGCTACCGAAACATTCAAGCTCTTCGTGCTTGTGCGAGAGTACGTCGCTTGTCTCTTTTCCAATAAGAACGTCAATCACATATTCGGCTTTGAAATTCTCTTTGAGGGCAACTACTGCCTCGATGAGAAGCTCGAGCATGTCCTTGGCCTCGACCTGTTTTTTGGGATTGATACAGTTGTCGCAGTTTCCGCAGTTCTCTACCTCGTATGCCTCGCCGAAGTAGTGCAGAAGCAATTTGCGGCGGCAGACTGAAGACTCGGCGTATGCTGTTGTCTCGCGCAGAAGCTGACGGCCGATGTCCTGCTCGGCAAGAGGCTTGCCTTCGAGGAATTTTTCGAGTTTCTGCAGGTCCTTGTTGTTGTAGAATGCGATGCAACGTCCCTCGCCACCGTCGCGACCGGCGCGGCCGGTCTCTTGGTAGTAGCCTTCGAGGCTCTTGGGAATATCGTAGTGTATCACGTATCTGACGTCGGGCTTGTCGATGCCCATTCCAAAGGCATTGGTTGCCACAATGACGTCTATCTTCTCCATTATAAAATCATCCTGTGTCTGCGACCTCATAGCCGAGTCCATTCCTGCGTGGTAGGCCTTTGCCTGAATGTCGTTGGCCTGCAGAATTTCGGCAAGTTCCTCGACCTTTTTACGGCTGAGACAGTAGATGATGCCCGACTTTCCCTGATTCATCTTGATGAACTTGATGACATCCTTGTCGACATTCTTTGTCTTGGGACGTACCTCGTAGTAGAGGTTGGGGCGGTTGAACGACGACTTAAAATCTTTGGCCTTCTGAATGCCGAGGCTCTTTTTAATATCGTCGCGCACCTTTTTGGTAGCCGTAGCTGTCAAGGCAATCACGGGTGCGCTGCCTATTTCGTTTATGATGGGTCGTATGCGGCGATACTCGGGACGGAAGTCGTGTCCCCACTCCGAAATACAGTGTGCCTCATCGACCGCATAGAATGATATTTTAATAGATTTCAAGAACTCCACATTCTCCTCTTTTGTAAGAGACTCGGGAGCTACATATAAAAGTTTGGTCTTTCCCGAAAGGATGTCAGCCTTAACATCTTCTATCGCCTGTTTGGTCAACGAAGAGTTAAGGAAATGCGCTACTCCATCCACCTCGTTCAAGTTTCTTATAGCGTCCACCTGATTTTTCATCAAGGCAATCAAAGGAGAGATGACTATGGCTGTACCGTCCATGATGAGCGACGGCAATTGGTAGCACAAAGACTTGCCGCCTCCTGTGGGCATAAGCACGAAAGTATCCTTGCCGTCAAGCAGATTCTTTATGACAGCCTCTTGATCCCCCTTAAATGTGTCGAAGCCGAAATTCTTCTTTAAGACTTCAATTAAATTGTACTTTTTAGTCATTTCGCTATATGATGGAAATATTTGAATTGCAAAGATAGAGCACACGCAGAAACGCACGTTTATTTACGCCGCGCAACAAATGTCGCCTATGGTTGCAATATTAATATTACAAAGTTATAAAACAAGTAAGCAAAAGAACAAATTTTTCCGAACATATTTTTATACAAAATTGCATTTTCCGATATTGTTTTTTCGCGAAGAGCCCCATTTGGGTGTCCCATTTTCGAAAAAAGCAATTTTAATGGGCCAAAGACCAGCTGTTTAGAAACAAAAATGCCCCGTTTTTTCGAAAAACAGGGCATTTTTTTTAATTTTGAAAATCCGAGGGGTTGCATTTTGCAAACTGCTCACTCGCATACTCCTTGGTGATGCGGCAGCATTTCTCGTCCATCGATGGCATTTCGTACATCTTGTCCATCATCACAGACTCCACTATCGAGCGCAGTCCGCGCGCACCCAGCTTATATTCGAGTGCCTTGTCGACAACATATTCGAGAGCGTCGTCGTCGAAGACAAGCTCGATGCCGTCCATCTCCATGAGCTTAATATACTGCTTGACGATGGAGTTCTTGGGCTCGGTGAGAATGTTTCGAAGCGCCGCACGGTCGAGAGGCTTCAGGAAGGTGAGAATGGGCAGACGACCGACAATTTCGGGGATAAGGCCGAAAGAGCGCAAGTCCTGCGGAAGGACATATTTCATGATATTGTCCTTGTCTACATTCTGGTTGTTCTGCACAGAATTGTAGCCCACCACATGGGTATTGAGTCGCTGGGCAATCTTTCTCTCTATTCCGTCGAAGGCACCGCCGCAGATAAACAATATGTTGCGTGTGTTCACGGGAATCATCTTCTGCTCGGGGTGCTTGCGTCCACCCTGAGGGGGCACGTTCACAATAGAGCCTTCGAGCAGTTTAAGGAGTCCCTGCTGCACTCCCTCGCCACTGACGTCGCGGGTAATCGAGGGATTGTCGCCTTTACGGGCAATCTTGTCAATCTCGTCGATGAAGACAATGCCACGCTCGGCAGCCTCAACGTCATAGTCAGCAGCCTGCAACAGACGTGTCAGAAGGCTTTCAATATCCTCGCCCACATAGCCGGCCTCGGTGAGCACCGTAGCATCGACAATGGTAAAGGGCACCTTCAGCAGACGGGCAATGGTGCGCGCAAGCAAGGTCTTTCCCGTACCGGTGCTACCCACCATTATGATATTGCTCTTTTCAATCTCGACCTCGTCGCCGCTATCGTGCTGCATCAGACGCTTGTAGTGGTTGTAAACAGAGACAGAGAGCACACGTTTGGCCTCGTCCTGACCAATCACATAATTATCGAGAAAAGCCTTAATCTCCTTGGGTTTCGGAAGCTCCTTCAGTTCGAAGTCGGACTTTTCGAGCAGATTCTCCTCGCGAAGAATCTCGTGAGCCTGCTCTACGCAGCTTGTACAAATATAACCGCTCATGCCGCTTATGAGCATTCCGGCCTCATTCTCCGTCCTGCCGCAAAAGCTGCATCTTCTTTTGGTTTTTTCTGTCATAGATTATTTCTTACGAACAAGCACTCTGTCTATCATGCCATACTCCTGAGCCTCCTGAGCAGTCATCCAATAGTCGCGGTCGCTGTCGGCCCACACTTTGTCGTAGGGCTGGTGGCTGTGGTCGGCGATGATAGTGTAGAGTTCTTTCTTCAATTTCTGAATTTCGCGCGCTGTGATTTCAATGTCGCTTGCCTGTCCCTGCGCGCCACCCATAGGCTGATGAATCATCACCCTGCTGTGTGTCAGAGCCGAGCGTTTGCCCTCGGCACCTGCAACAAGCAACACCGCAGCCATACTCGCAGCCATGCCGGTACAGATTGTAGCGACATCGCTGCCAATATACTGCATTGTATCGTAAATACCCAAGCCCGCGCTCACCGAACCACCGGGAGAATTGATATAGATTGAAATATCCTTTCCGCTGTCGACAGAGTCGAGGTAGAGAAGCTGCGCCTGCAAGGTATTTGCTGTGTAGTCATCGATAGGAGTACCCAAAAAGATGATTCTGTCCATCATCAAACGCGAAAATACATCCATCTGAGTGACATTGAGCTGTCGCTCCTCGAGGATATAAGGATTGAGATACTGCGACTGAGCTTTAAGCACGTCATCGAGCACCATACTGTTTATTCCCAAATGCCCTGTGGCATATTTTCTAAAATCATCTTTCATCATAGCTAATCATCAATTTAGGTTCTCTATAAATACTATATATTAATCGTTTTCAGACACCTTTTTGTTGAAGTCCTCGATAGAAACTTCCTCCTCGACGAGAGTAACGGCCTCTTTGATTACAGTGATGAGCTTAACATCGATAGCTCTGTTCACGAGCATCTCTCTTGTCTTCTCCTGCTTGATCATCTCCTTAGCGTAGTTCTCGAGGAGCTCGTCGGGTACATTGCCCATGCCATACTGAGCGAACTGAGCGCGTGTAGCCTCTTTTGCTGCGCCGAGGATATCCTCCTCGCCAAGCTTGATGCCTGCCTTCTTCACCATCTGCTCCTTGATGAGGTGCCATGAGAGCTCTGTGAGGCTCTTCTGGAATGTCTCGTCGTCGATAGTAGCGTTCTCGTCAGCGCGGTTGGCCATCATAAGCTCGCGGAGAATCTCCTCGTTGAACTCCATCTTGCCTACGCGGTTCATCAAATATGTGCGTGCGTCGAGCATCATCTTGTAGTCGCTCTCAACCTCGAAACGTGCAGCGATGTCCTCTTTGATTTTTGCACGGAACTCATCCTCGCTCTTAACAGCATCCTTGCCGAAAGCTGCGTCGAACACATTCTGGTTGAGCTCGCTTGCTACGAAACGTGTGATCTCTGTAACTGTGAAGTTGAAGTCACCTGTAACCTCGGCTACCTTCTCTTTCTCTACTCTCAAGAGCGATGCAAGCTCGGCTGCGTTGCCATCGTATGCTGTGTTGGGGTTGAATGTAACAACGTCGCCAACTTTCTTGCCATCGAAGAGAGCCTTCTGCTCGTCGTTCTTCATGTAAGAAGGCATCATCACTGCATCCTTAACCTCGATGCCACCCTCGGCAACCTCGGCGATAGTACCTTTGAGCATGTCACCATTCTCGTAAGCCTCAACCTGCTTGTACTCGCCGCAACGCTGTGCGTAAGCCTTAATCTGACCCTCGATCATTTCGTCTGTGGGCTGGATTTTGTAGTAAGCAATCTTGTCCTCTTTTGTAAGAGTAGCGTCGAACTGGGGAGCAAGTGCAATGCGGAACTCGAAGTCGAAGTCTGTGCCGTTAGCAAGGTCGATTGTGCTCTGCTGCTCTGCATCGGGCAGAGGCTCGCCCAACATATCCACGTTGTTCTCTTTGATATACTCGAAAATCTTTGTCTGCAACAATTTGTTGATCTCCTCGGCCTTAACAGATGTACCATACTGTTTTTTAATCAAGCCCATAGGCACCATTCCGGGACGGAAGCCGGGGATATTGGCCTTCTGTTTGATGTTCTTGAGTGTTTTCTCTACCAATGCAGAATAGTCTGCCTCCTGTACACTAACCACCAAGCGGGCGCTCGTAGCGTCCTGATTTTTCAATGTAAAATTCATATAATCAAAATTGTTTAAAATTCTTAGCTAAAATAGAATTGCAAAATTACGACATCTTGAGCATATTTTCAAAAAAAATCCCGTTTTTTGCTTATTTGCCGGGGCTTTTTGTGTCTATTCCCCAACAATTTGTGTCAAAATAGGCAAAAAACCGACTTTTGCCCACGATTGCCACCCGCGGAGCTGCCTGACAGATGCAGAGAAAAAAACAGCCGGATGCACTATCTGTGTACGTCCGGCTGTGTATCTATATGCAAGGTTTTTAAAGGCTCATTCCCCTTGCGTCGTCCTCTTGGAATACCTTTTTGCGGAGCTCGAAGGTGCTGCCTAGATATTTCTCGCGCACCACAGGATTCTCGGCAAGAACCTCGGGCGTTCCCTCGAAGAGGATGCGTCCCTCGAAGAGAAGGTAGGCGCGGTCGGTGATGCTCAGCGTCTCCTGCACATTGTGGTCGGTGATAAGAATACCGATGTTCTTGTCCTTGAGTTTCCACACAATATACTGAATATCCTCTACGGCAATGGGGTCGACACCCGCGAAGGGCTCGTCGAGCATGATGAATTTGGGGTCGATGGCCAGACAACGTGCAATCTCTGTGCGTCGGCGCTCACCACCCGAGAGGCGGTCGCCAAGATTCTTGCGTACCTTTTCGAGACGGAACTCTTTTATGAGGCTCTCGAGCTTCTCTTTCTGATACTCTTTGGGCTTGTTTGTAAGCTCGAGCACCGATGCAATATTGTCCTCGACAGTCATTTTGCGGAACACGCTCGCCTCCTGCGCCAGATAGCCGATGCCTATGCGCGCACGCTTGTAGACGGGGAATTTGGTAATCTCGGCGTCGTTCAGGAAAATGTGTCCGTCGTTGGGCACCACAAGGCCGGTGGTCATATAAAAAGACGTAGTCTTTCCCGCACCGTTGGGGCCCAAAAGTCCCACAATCTCGCCCTGTTTCACATTGAACGAAACGTTGTTCACGACAGTGCGCTTGCCATACTTTTTCACCAGATTCTCGGTTCTCAGCACCATGCAATCCTCGGTACCCTTTATAATATTGTCGTTATCTGCCATTTATCGTAGGGATATAAGTTCAAGGGGCGAAGATAGTGTATTTTTCTCTGATGCCCAAAAATAGCGGCCTCTTTTGAATTTTATTCGGCGAAGAGAGTGGATATTGTAACACTTTTTAGCACTCCGAAAAACATTTACAGCAATTTTCGTCGCCTATAAGACAAAAAAGCCGTAACTTTGCCAACAATTATTGCCGACGTCTGCACAGACTGCAAACTGCAACAGACACGACACTAACGACAAGATAATGATTATAGTAGATTCAATAGCAACATTCGGCAAATATCTGATGCTTATGAAGCGTGTGTTCGCACGCCCCGACAGAGGCCGCATGTTCTTCAAGCAATACATCCGCGAAGCATCGCAGCTGGGAATAAGCTCAATTCCCATCGTGCTGCTCATTTCATTTTTCATCGGAGCGGTAATCTGCATTCAGATGAAGCTAAATGTGGAGAGCGCGTGGATGCCCAAATTTGTCACCGGATACGCCACACGCGAGATTATGCTGCTCGAATTTTCGTCGTCCATCATGTGCCTGATACTCTCGGGAAAGGTGGGCTCGAACATCACTTCGGAGATTGGCGCCATGCGCGTGACTCAACAGATTGACGCGCTCGAAATTATGGGCGTAAACTCGGCTAACTATCTTATCTTCCCAAAGATAGTGGCACTCGTATCTACAATTCCCATCCTGGTAATCTTCAGCATCGCAGCGGGAGTGATGGGAGCCTACGGCATCAGCATCTTCACGGGAATAATGACCCCCGCCGACCTCACATACGGCCTTCAATATGAATTCTCGCAGTGGTACATATGGTGCAGCATCATAAAGTCGTTCTTCTTTGCCTTTATAATAACCTCTGTTGCATCTTTCTATGGCTACACGGTCGAGGGCGGCTCCATTGAGGTGGGCAAGGCAAGCACCGACGCGGTTGTCAGCTGCAGCGTGCTGATACTTTTTGCGGACATAATACTCACACAACTTTTAATGCAATGATAGAGCTTGAATCCATTTCGAAAAAATTCGAGTCACAGGTGGTTCTCGACAATATCAATGCCACCTTCGACAACGGCAAGAGCAACCTTATTATCGGCCTCAGCGGCGCGGGAAAAACGGTGCTCCTGAAGTGCATCGTGGGACTGCTGACACCCGACGAGGGCAAGGTGCTGTACGACGGCCGTAACATGATTACCCTGAACAAGAAAGAGCGTCTGCTGTTGAGACGCGAAATGGGAATGCTCTTCCAGAGTGCCGCGCTCTTCGACTCTATGAGTGTGCTCGAGAATGTGATGTTCCCGCTGGACATGTTCTCGGACAAGAACCGTGACGAGCGCATCGAACGCGCACGTTTCTGCCTCGAACGTGTGAACATGCTCGAGGCGCAATACAAAAGCCCCTCGGAACTGTCGGGAGGAATGCAGAAGCGCGCAGCCATCGCCCGCGCCATAGCTCTCGAGCCTCGTTACCTTTTCTGCGACGAGCCAAACTCGGGACTCGACCCGCAGACGTCGCTCATCATCGACGAACTTATACACGACATTACACGCGAATACAATATCACCACCATAGTGAACACCCACGACATGAATTCTGTGATGGGCATCGGCGACCATATTATTTTCCTCGCCGATGGAAAAAAATCGTGGGAGGGCACCAAGGACGAGATTCTTCACACAGACAACGACCGTCTGAATGAGTTCCTTTTCTCTTCGGACTTGCTGAAGAAGGTAAAAAAGACCGAGAAGCAGTAACGCTTTTCGGTCTTTGTTTCTATCCTTACTTTTTGTCGCACAAAAAGTAACCTTTGCAATGTCTAATACTAAACAATAGTAACTTCTAAAAACTGTCCCTCTAAGATTAGAGGGACGAGGAGCAGACGTTAATGGCTGCGACGGAGGGCGTATGAAATATATAATCATCAAACGCTCCCGGCCCGAAAGCTATTTTATTCTAACACCCTCCCCTATCGGATACTCCCTTTAAGAGGGAGAGTTTTTGAAAGCAAAAGTAATCTCTAAAAACCTCCGGCGCCATTAAAAAGTACAAAAAATAGTCGGTTCCGACTTTTGTAAAGTTCGGAACCGACCATTTTATATAATCTCGCGACTACTTCTGCCTGATGTAAATATTCATCGGAACACCCGAGAAATTCCATCGTTCGCGTATCTTATTTTCGAGGAAGCGCTTGTAAGGCTCCTTCACATACTGCGGCAAGTTAGCAAAGAAGATGAACGACGGCACGCGTACATCGGGCAACTGCATACAATACTTAATCTTAATATATTTTCCCTTAATCGAGGGGGGAGGATAGGCCTCGATGAGCGGCAACATCTCCTCGTTGAACTTGGCAGTAGAAACCTTGTTCTTTGAGTTCTTATACACCTCCTGTGCAAGCTCAAGTACCTTGAACACACGCTGCTTGGTAATTGTAGAGGTGAAGATGATGGGGAAATCGGTAAAGGGAGCCACGCGCTCGCGGATGGCATTCTCGAAGAATTTCATCACCTTGTCGGACTTATCCTCTACGAGGTCCCATTTGTTCACTACCACCACAAGACCCTTCTGGTTGCGCTGGATGATTGAGAAGATGTTCAGGTCCTGGCTCTCAATGCCTCGTGTGGCGTCGAGCATCAGGATACAGATATCCGAATTCTCTATCGCACGGATGGAGCGAAGAACAGAGTAGTACTCAATATCCTCGTTCACTTTGTTCTTTTTGCGGATACCCGCAGTATCTACAAGATAAAAGTCGAAGCCATATTTATTGTATCGTGTCAGGATAGAGTCGCGAGTGGTGCCGGCAATGTTTGTGACAATGTTTCTGTCCTCGCCCAAAAAGACGTTCACAATAGAGCTTTTACCCACGTTGGGGCGGCCCACCACTGCAAACTTGGGAATATCGGCCTCGGCTGTCTCCTCGGCATCCTTCTGAAACTTGGAGATTACCGCGTCGAGAAGGTCACCCGTACCGCTACCGTTAGCAGCAGAGATACAGTACATTTCGTCGAGACCCATTGCGTAGAATTCCGCCGCATAGTACTGAATATCATAGTTGTCCACCTTGTTGGCAACAACAATCACAGGCTTTTTGGAACGACGGAGCATCGACGCCATTTCAGAGTCGAGGTCGGTGAGTCCATTCTGTGTGTCAACAACAAAGAGAATAACGTCGGCCTCTTCCATGGCCATTGTCACCTGCTTTCTGATCTCTCCCTCGAACACGTCGTCCGAGTTTACTACCCAACCGCCGGTGTCGACCACCGAAAATTCCTTGCTGCCCCACAGACACTTGCCATACTGGCGGTCGCGTGTGGTACCTGCCTCGTCGGAGATTATCGCCTGCTTAGTCTCGGTCAGGCGGTTGAATAAGGTCGATTTTCCCACGTTGGGGCGACCTACTATTGCTACCAAATTTCCCATATTGTCAATCCTTCTGGTTATAGCCGAACATACGCAGTTTCCTGTCGGAATTGCGCCAGTCCTTGTTTACTTTCACAAGTAATTCAATGAATATTTTTTTACCGAAAAATTTCTCGAGCTCTTTGCGGGCCTCGGTTGCCACCTTTTTGAGTGCCGAACCCTCGTGACCGATGATGATACCCTTCTGCGACTCGCGCTCGACGAAGATGTTTGCGCTGATGTAGATGCTGTTGTCGGTCTCTTTGAAAAGTTCCACGGCCGACTCTACCACATAGGGAATCTCCTTGTCGTAGTAGAGAAGTATTTTCTCTCTTATTATCTCTGTAACAAAAAAGCGCGCAGGCTTGTCGGTCAGCTGGTCCTTGTCGAAGTAGGGAGGACTGTCGGGCAACAGCTGCATGATTCTTTTCAGCACCATATCCACGTTGAACTTGGCCAACGCCGATATTGGCAGAATCTCGGCATTGGGCAGCAGTGCATGCAACTGCTCCACCCTCTTTGTCAATTCCGTCTGGTTGCTGAGGTCAATCTTGTTTATAAGCACCAGCACCGGAACATCCATCTTGTTCACCTCTTCGATGAACTCCATGTTCTTTTCGGGTGTCTCAATCATGTCTGTGACGTACAGAAGCACGTCGGCGTCGCGCAGAGCCGAACGCGAGAAACGCAGCATCGCCTCTTGCAGCTTGTAGTTGGGTTTCAACACTCCGGGGGTATCCGAAAATACAATCTGTGCCTCGTCGGTATTGAGAATGCCCATGATGCGGTGACGCGTCGTCTGTGCCTTAAAGGTGGCAATGGAGATGCGCTCGCCAACGAGCAAATTCATCAGCGTGGACTTACCCACGTTGGGATTGCCGACAATGTTTACAAAACCTGCTTTATGCATATATTACATATTGTTTCGCACCATGAGCCGATGCCTATTCTGCCGCTCCCCGGTTGCCCGAAGAGAGAGAAATTGCACGGCAGGCGCTTGAAATAACAAAAAAACGCACCCAACCACTATGGATGGTGCGTTTTAAATTTCCTACAAAGCCGGAGTTTCAAAAATCGCTACATCCGGCCATTATGGTTAGACTGCAGCCTGCTTCTCGATAGCGAGCTTGCCTCTGTAATAACCACACGCACCGCAAACGGTGTGATAAACATGCCACTCGCCGCAGTTGGGGCAGATAGCAAGTGTAGGAGCTACTGCCTTGTCATTTGTTCTTCTCTTGGCAGTTCTTGTCTTTGACTGTCTTCTTTTAGGATGTGCCATTTTCTTACTTTTTAATTATCTTCTTCAATTTGTAAATTCTTCAAACTCTCCCATCGCGGGTCTATTTCTCTTTCCTGTTGCTCGTCGGCCTCGAACGTATCATCGTCCTCGTCGCGGCGGGCGTGCTTTTTCAGCTTGCCGGCCATGTCCGTATTGCATTTACCGGGAGCATGTATGCGTTTCGTGGGCAGCGCCAAGGCTATAAATTCGTAAAGATACCACGCGAGGTTAATATCACCTTCGTACTCGGGTATTATCACTGTATCGCCCTCGTCGGCGTATGTGTCGCCCAACTTCACTTTCAGCAGGTTTTCGGCCTCGACATCAACCTCCATTTCGTCGAGACATCTGTCGCAAGGCACAACCACCGTACCGTCTATTGTTATTGTAAAGTCGAAAACCTCGCGACGGTTTTTCACTTCAACAACGGCTTTTACGGCACCTTTCTGAAATTCCTGACCGTCGATGTCCGCAAAAAACGTATTGTCGAGGTCGTACTCCATTTGCAGGGAAGATTCTTTCATTCCCTTCAAATCTATTCTAAACTTATCAAAGCGTCCCATTTTCCAAAATCCTCCTCTTTAATAATAAAATCAATCAACAATAATAGGAAATACTTGATATTTTCTAAATTTGGCTACAAAGATAAGAATAATTTTTCGAGTAAATGCTCAAAATTAGTAAAATATTCACTTTTTTAATTCTATTCTGAAGGTTGTACCCTTTCCAAGCTCGGAATTTTTGACAAAAATGCGTCCTTTGTGGTACTGTTCCATGATGCGCTTGGCAAGTGAGAGTCCCAAGCCCCATCCTCTTTTCTTGGTTGTGTAGCCCGGCTCGAACACTGTTGCGAAACGCGATTTTGGTATTCCCTTGCCCGTGTCGGAGAGGTCGATGATGGCTTTTTCGTCGCTCTGCGTGACGTTGATGGTGATTGTTCCCTCGCCATTCATTGCGTCGATGGCATTTTTGCACAGGTTCTCGAACACCCACTCCATGAGCGGAGAGTTCATGCGCACATAGAGAGGACGCTTGGTAAAATTGCATACAAACTGCACCTTGCTCGAACTGCGGCGACGGATGTAGGCAACCACCCTTTCGAGCAGTTCCACAAGGTCGTCCGACTGGGGCTCGGGTGCCGAGCCTATCTTCGAGAAGCGCTCGGCGATGGTGCGCAGACGCGCAACATCCTTCTCCATTTCGGGCAGAAGCTCGTCGTCGGGGTATTTGTCGCGCAGCACCTCTGTCCACGCCATCAACGAGGAGATGGGGGTGCCCAGCTGATGCGCAGTCTCTTTGGAGAGGCCCACCCACACTCTGTCCTGCTCGGCGCGCTTGGAGCTTAGTATCGCCACCAGACAGACAAGGAAAAAGACCACAGCGACCATCAGCTGCACATAAGGATAGTAGGCAAGCTGCAGCAGGATGAGCGAATCGGAGTAGCACACTTCAATATATTCGCCGGGGGCGTAGTCGCCCATCTCTATGCGTATGATGTTGCCATTCTCGCGCATGCCCGACACAAGGCCGTGAAGCACAGCAAGCGAATCCTTGCCCGCACCAATCTCTATGTTCCTGAAATTGTTTATCGCTCCCTTGGAGTCGGTGACAATGACGGGGATTGTGTTGTTGCCGTCGAGCACTGTGAGCACAAGGTTGAGGTCGGTATTCTCGTCGGCACTGTTGAGCGAGCGCATAGCCTCGGCCCACACTTGCATCTTGCGCAGCTCCTCTTGCTTGAGGTCGGTGACGAGACGGTCGGACACAAAGAGCGAGACGCCGGCAATGACGGCGGCACACACTATAAGAAGAATCTTTATACGTCGGAAACGGTTAATCCACTGCATAACTTTTAAAAAGGCTCTTTTATGCGCCTAATATTGAAACGGCAAAAAGGAACTTTTAGTATATTTCAACGATACTTAAATTTGCCAAAAAAGAGGGGGCGCGCCTGTTAACGGCACGCCCCGCACTCTTTCTATAAGGGAGATTCTTTTACTTTACAAAAATCTTCTTTGTCTCGATTACGCCGTTTGCGTACACTCTCTTGACGATGTTCACACCCTTGACAGGAGTACCTGTGGCAACACCTGCGGGAGTGTAGTAAGAGACTGACACAACCTCGCCCTGGGGCTCGTCGACGATAAGGTCGTCGATAGATGTTGTGTTTGCAACGGGGATGAGCTTCCACTGTGCGGTATTCGCAAGGAAGTACCACTGTGCAACGTGTCCGTAATGTGCAGCACCGCCTGTGCCGTAACCGCCACCACCTGTGCGCACCTCGAAGTAAGAGTAGATGTTGTCACCCGTACGCCATGCGTCGGCACCAACGAGACGACGCATTCCGGGCTTGTCGCCGGGAACAACGTAAATGCGGGGAGCGCTTGCAGCGTCGTACTCGCCAACAACGAGGTTTTTGCCTGCACCCTGCTCTGGAACAATATATTGGTCGGCAAAGACGTTCTTGATAGTATATTTGCCCCAACCGGCCTCGGTTGCATCGCCCTCGAGACGCACTGTATCCTTCTCGAATGTGAAGTGGTAAGCTGTAGAGTCGAGTCCGTATGTGTACTCGTATGTCCACCAGAGCATTGTCTCGTTATCGCGTTCAGTATCCTGATAGTTGGTGGGGCCTACATACATTGCAAACTTAGTATCGCCATGATAGGGGATAAACTCTTCGTTGGCACTGCGGATTACATAATTCTGGCCCGACACAAGCTCGTTCATTTCGAGCAAAGGAACAGATGTCTGCAACAGATTCTGCAATTCGTCGGCAGCAGTCTTGCAAGCAGCATCGTCGTTGCTCTCCCACAATGCTTGTGCCTTGTTCACTGCATTTATAAGCTCGTCGACACCCTTGCCGCTGTACATGCCCACAGCATCGCCCACATATTCGAAGTCGACACCTACGTCGCTAATTGCAGCAGACACAGACTTGAGCTCGTACAATCCGCTGCGCTCCATAGAGATGCGGTAGATGAACCAGTCGCTCTCGCCGTCAACGTCGTCTTTCGCGAGGCTGTCGATTGTGAACATTCCAATGTAGCTGCCCCAGTCCTGCATCATATAGTATACCTCACCCTCGCCGAAGTATGCGGCTGCCGAGTCGGTAACCTCGCCGCGCCAGTAGAGCTTGAAGGCATTCTCGAGGTTGGTGCTGGGAACGATTGTGAGCGGGAACGACTCCTCTTTGAAGTATGTTGTAGAAACACCCGACCAATGGGTAGGCTCTTTCATATATGTGTCGGCACCAATGTTGCGGATGTAGAAGCCACCCTCCTCGTCCTTCTCGAATGTGAATGCACAAGCGCTGTTGAGCACACTACCCGACACGCTGTTGAAGCTGTTGTAGAAACCTGTGGGCTCGGCACCGTTCTTCACGTTCAGGTTACCGAAGAGTGCATAAATTTCGCCGGGAACAATCTCGTCGACAGCAGTCACCTGTGCGCCGAGAGTAACCTTGTGAATATCCTCTACGTCGTCGAGAATATCATCGGCCTCGTCCTTTGAAATTACGTTACCGGGAGTGAAGGCAAAGTAGAGAGGAATGTGCTTGTAGTAGTCGCCGGGGTACTGACGGCTGACAAAGCCGTAAGAGAATGCCGAAATCTCCTCGTCGAGAGCAACCTCGATGTAGCAATATTCGCCCTCGGAAGCCTTCTCGGGAGCAAAGCTGCCATTGTTGGGGTCGGGAGCGTAGCAGCCATGATAGAATGAGTAGGGATTGCCGTCGCAAAGACCTGCAAGGCCCGAGCCATCGTGTGTCTGCAATGAGTTTGTAGAGAACATATCCTCGCGCAGCTCTATCTGGTTGCCCGACTCATCGTAGAGGATAAACTCGCCCAGACAGAAGAAGGGAGTACCAACATTGTAGTCAGGTTCAGTCTCGCCCGATGAGTTCTTGAACACTGTCATACGGATTACATCTGTGGGAGAATCCATATAGTAGATGGGAGAAGTCCAGTAGTAGATGTTGTCAACCTGCTTAGTCAAAAGACCGCAATCCTCGGTGAAGATAAGAGGATAGCTTGTTACCTTGTCCACGCGTGAAGCCCAGAAGGCATCGATAGTCTCGGAAATTTTGCCAATATACTCGTCAATATCGTCGTAGCTCTTCGCAGCATCGACAATAATTGTAGCCTCGTCAATATATTTCTCGAATTTAACCTTGTACTCTTCGGGGAAACCTCCGGCTACCCAGCCTGTCTCGGCGTCGCAGAATACTACAGCCTCGTCGTAGAGGATGCTCGAGAGCGAGTCGATGAGAACGTAAAGATACAATCCACGATACTCGTTTATAGCAGCAACAAGGTCGACATTCTTGTCGAACATCTCTTTTGCCGTTGCCGAAGCATTCACAACCATCTCTTTTGCAGCTGCAAGCGCTGTGGGCATAGAAATATCATCGTCGTGAGAGCCCATATTGCCCTGCTTGGCGATAAGAGCCTCGGCCTTCTCGATAGAAGCCTGAAGAACGGGAACAATGGCTGCATTACTGAAGTCTACCTTGTAAACGTTCCAAGCATAATTATAGGTAAACTCCGCTTCATCGGCAAGAAGAGCATCGTTCACCCAGCTCATTCTGATGAAACGGCGCTGGCCAAGATGGAGATTACCCTCTGTAACCTCGAACGCACCTTCAACAGTGTCGCAAGCGTGGAAAGTAATCGCAGCAGCATTTCTCACGTCGTCGTTCCACTCGGCGTATCCGCTACCGCCCAGGTTGACACCTGTAGCAAGATAGTGGTTATTCTTCAACCAACGCATGTGATACTGTCCTTCGCCTGCATCCTCGAGGTAGAATACGCTTGCCATAGAGGGAGTGAGCGCAGCACCGAGGGGAGAGTGATAGAATGCCTCGCCGTAAGAGGGCTCGTAACGCTGGCTACCCTCGTTAGTATACTCGAAGTAGTTACCACGCAGAGCATAGAAGGTGTTGGGCTGCAAAGCCTCTACATCTGTTACCTGCTCGCCAAGCACGAAATTCTCTTCGTTCCAGGGAAGAGCCTCGGTGCCGGCAGTAAGAGCAATGTAAGTGGGGTCGGTGAAATAGAAATAGTGACGACCATCGTACTCAATTCTGAACTTTGTCAGCTCCTCGGGAAGCATAATGTTAATGTAGTGATAGGCCTGGGGAGCTTCACCATCGGAGTAGGTAGAGTGGAAGTGAGTGTTAAGATCGTTGTCGGCAAGATAAGCGAGCGCACCCTCGTTGAGCGAGAGAGCATTAGTCTCGAAATTCTCTTCGAAAAGCTCGATAAGATTGTCATTCGCATCGTACACCCTAATCTCGCTGATAGCAAATGTGGGGAACGCAGGAGCAGAGTTTGAAAAACCCTCGGCTCTGTAGCCGGTGTTGTCATCTGTATTACGTGTGGCGAACACCGTCAGACGGATAATGTCCGTGGGCTCGTCAACCTCGATCAAAGGCGACACAAACTGCTGATAGACACCTTTGTTCTTGAAGCATGGACTCGTCTCCTTCGAAAAAGAGAACTGCCACGGCTCGGCAGCACTGACTGTCAGCGCCGCAAACAATGTACACAACATTGTAAGGAGTATAGACTTTCTCATAAAAAATATAATTAAAAATTTATTATCTGCGAATTAGGCGATACAGAGAAACTTACGTTCAAAAGCATCGACTTGCGAATTTACAAATAAAATTGAATTTTCGTAAAAGTTATTCACAAATTCTTTACAAGATAGCCAAAAGAGAGCACCGATAGTGCATATATACAAAAAAAGCGAGAGTCCTAAGCTATTGCTTGGAACTCTCGCGGAGTAAAAAAGCGGCGATGACCTACTCTCCCACAACTAAATGCAGTACCATCGGCGCGGGTGGGCTTAACTTCTCTGTTCGGGATGGGAAGAGGTGGAACCCCAACGCTATGATCGCCTAAATTTCAGTACGTTCATATGACTCATTTGTACGAAATAAATTCCTATTATTATTAATTATAGCAAACTCTCTCTCACTTGCAAGTAAAGAGAAGCCGGATGTATAGCTCAACTTTAACTCTTCTAAAAAAAAAGTTCGTAAAGAAAAGCTTTCGGGCAATTAGTACTGCTTGGCTAAACACATTACTGTGCGTACACCGGCAGCCTATCAACGTCGTGGTCTACAACGACCCTTAAACGAAATCTAATCTTGTGGCGAGCTTCGCACTTAGATGCTTTCAGCGCTTATCTCTTCCCGACGCGGATACCCAGCGATGCGCCTGGCGGCACAACTGGTACACCGGAGGTCAGTCCGTTACG
>JAFYPH010000037.1 GCA_017547585.1 Bacteroidaceae bacterium
CTTGGTTAAGAGGGGGTGGCCTTCGGCCGGGGGCGTTCGATAATTAAATATTTCATACGTCCTCCGTCGCAGCCGTTAGCGTCTGCTCCTCGTCCCTCTAATCCTAGAGGGAGAGTTTTTATTTTCGTTTCATTTCTCTTTTAGTGTCTATCCTCGGGCTTCATTGGGTCGCTCACAATGTGTAGTGGTACAAGTTCAATATAGTCGTAACCGCCACTGTTTTTTTGTGCTTCATAGGCATTGTTGGTTATTTTTCTTATTCTCAACCAATGTTCCCCTTCGTGCAGGTAGCGGGTGGTGATTATCCTGCGCACGCTCTTGCTGCACTCTCTCGCAGGCGTGAAACCTGTGTTTATGACCAGAAAAGAGTCGGGGCCCTTCATCCATCCACGATTGCGCATCTGCTTGTCGAGTTCCACTCCATTGTCGTGTGTCGAGTCGTCCTCGACCCATCCTACGGTAGGGTCGCTCGACCTCAAACGCATGTCTATCGGCAGTCCGCATATTTTATCGTCAAGATATATTTGTACAATATCCCCCGTTGTGTTATCTAAGAGCCAGGTGCTCATGCGTATTTCGTATGTGCGTGCGGGGACGGGTGGCAACTTTATGGAAAAGTCGTACATTCCATTCAGTGCAATTTCGTCGTTTAGGTAGGTGAAGCCTGTACGTAAATATTGAAAATCGTCCATAAAAGTGTTGTTCTTCAGATTTTTGCAATAGTCGAAAGGAATATATTGCCACGTTTGGTTGAATCTTATATTGTTGCTTGAAAGTTCGGGCAGCAGCGAACAAATATCTATGCGCAAGCGCTCGTTCAGGATGTTACCCGCCATTTCGTCCTCGTTGTAGATGAGTATTTTATCTATAGGGTGTATAATTCCGTTCGACGCATATTGTTTAAAATTGCTGTATTTTTCATCCGATTGTGTAAACTCGGTTGTTTCTATGATGCGCACATTCAGGTGATGACGCATTTCGTAGTTATAGGGAACCTCGCGCTTGGAGTAATTTATGAAAATATTCTTGCCCTGCTCGTTGCTCAGTGGCTTTGTGATTTTCATCATCTTGCCGTTTGCAGCCTCGAAATAGTCGTAGAGGTCTACATTGGGGTTGTATAGATTGTCGTCGTAGTATTTGCTTATTATCAGCTTGTCGTAGGGCAGTTCGCGGTCGAGAAAGTGGTAGGCAACAAATTTATGCAATGCATTCTTGGGGCTTGCGAGGTTGTCGTTGTCGTCGCTGCCGTACCATTTTTCGGCAAAGGCCTTGAGGTCGTCGAGAGTGTAGATGCCGTTTGCGTGGAACACTTCGTCGCTCTCTATAAAGCCCGTGTATTTATAGTATCTGAATGGTGGGTAGGATACATTTGTCGAATAGTTGTAGGGCGAATATTTCATGTCCATCACCAGACGCAGAGAGTCGGAAAAGCCTGTCGCGTTCAGTGCTTCTGCGAAAATGGAGAAGCAGGGCTGCTTGGTTATTGTTTCGGGCAGCTCCTCTATGTTCGAGTCTATTATGCGGTCGATAATGTGTACAATGCCATTCTCTACGCGGTTGTCGCTGCCGATGATGGCTGCGCTGTTGTTGAGCATTATAAGGTAGTCCTCTTTTCGTGCTCGGTAACTGATGCCTATGTAGCGGTCGTTCATGTTCCATTTGGTGAGCGCGCCCTCGCCGAACTGTGCGGTGGGGTAGTTGCCCTCGACAATGTGTGTGCGGGCAATGACGGTTGCCATCGAGTCGCTCAGTTCCTCCACAAGCGGCGATGTTACTCCCGTCCAAATGGGCTCGTCTGTATCTTTTGTTGCGTGGTAGATGCTGTCCTGCTCTTGCACGTATCTTTCCACGGCCTCGTTGTCGGGCAGGAACAGTGTAAATTGTCCGTAAGTATTTAATAGGCTTAACAGCTTGGCACGCTGGAGTAAAGTTATAAAATGCGAATACTTGTCGCTGCGGTTGAGCACATAGTCGGCCACCGTCTCGCCCGTGAAGGTGAAGCGGTTGCTCTTGTCAATCTCGTCGGTGCAAGCGACGAGTGACAATGCTATTGCGAGTATGTAAAGTATTCGTTTCATTTTATTCTTTTAAGCTCCCCCTCTTGGCTAAGAGGAGGTGGCCTTCGGCCGGGGGCGTTCGATTATTATAAAATTCATACTCCCTCCGTCGCGCCTTTAGCGTCAGCTCCTCGTCCCTCTAATCTTTGAGGGACAGTTTTTGCTTGCATTTTGCTCCTCCTCTTGCAAAAGAGTAACAGCTTTTCTTATCCAGTATATTGTGTCCTTTACTTCGAAAAAAGTGATGTTTTTTTTATTTCCGCCACTAAATTAGATACTTTAATGATATTCTCCAAATGCACCGTGCTTCATTTCCTCTTTTCTGTGCTTTAAAATGCGAAAAATATGAAGCATAAAATAAAGCATAGAGTGTAACGCGTTGAAGAATAATAAATTACCCCCCCCATTTTTTAAAATATTTAACCTTTATTAACATGTGTGCTTATGCCTTTATCAATAGCTTTTGTCTGTTTTTTTGTTCACAACTTCTATAAGTTAATGCCCGAAGAATTACGGGCATAAAAAAACTCAGTTGCATGGCCTTCCATGCAACTGAGTCTGTTATTTGCGGGATTGTGTTATTTAATCTCGATATTCTGACAATTCTCGACTTTTACATAATCCTTTTTGTTTGCCATATTATTCTCTACAAGAATGTTTTCGGCATCTTTAAGAAGCACTGCTACGTTCTTGTCGGTGTCGAATACATTGTTGCGAATGATGATGTTTTTGTTGAGGAAGGGCGGACGTTCGCGTGCCTCGGTGCTCAGTGTGATGCACGAGGGGCTGTTGGGGCCTGCTACGTAGCCGCAGCCTGTGATGTAGTTCTCCTCGACAATGACATTCTCGGCGGGGGCACTCTCGCGCCAGCCAAGCTCGGCACCGAGCTTGATGGCTGTCTGGGTGCAGTTGAGGATGCAGTTTCTTGCAATAATGACGTCGCGGCTCTTGATGAGGAACGAGCGTGCAAGATGGCTGTGTACAGAGTTGTTGTAGATGCGTACTTTGGGGAAACGTGTGTGGTTCCACATGTAGCAGCTTTCGAACTTCTCGGGCTCGATGGGTCGGTCGAGGCCGATGACTACCTTCCAGTCTACCGAAGAGGTGTCGACGCTCTGCACTGCGTAGCGTCCCTGCTCGGCCATGCTCTTGTTGTCGATGATTACCATTGTGTCGCCAATTTCGGGGTAGTCGAGGGAGAGTGCGTGAAGGTCGGCGCCCTCGATTCTGATTTCAACCTTGTTGTCGCCCTCGGGGTACATGCGGTAGTAGTAACCGTGGATGTTGGTGCAGTCGTCGCCCTGTCCCTTGAACTTTGAGTTCTGGATGGTGATGGTGCCCGAGCATGATGTGAAGTGTGTAGCGTCGGTGTTTGAAGAGATTACGCTGCCAACCTCGGGAACAACCTGAAGATTGTCTATCATGATGTTCTTTGTGAGGTGGCCGACGATTCCCATTCCCGGCTGGCTGTGTATCTTGACGTCGCTGATGGTGACATCCTCGCACTCCTTGACCATGATGGCGGGGCGGTAGTGGCCTCCGTGACGCAGTACAAAGTAGTCGCCGACGGGGGGATTGCTTGTAGAGTGGAAGCGTATCTTGCCGGGGGCGAGAAGCTCCTTCTGACGTGCCCAGCCTGTGTAGAGGCGGTTGCGCACGTGGTCGAAGAAATGCAGACGTCCGGTTACTTTGTTGTCGAGGAAACGGTAGCGCTCGGTGTCAAACTCGGCGTCGAACCACTCGGGGGTTGTCTCTACGACGCGTCCGATGGTCGAGGGCGGGCGGTTGTAGAGGATTGAGATTCCTTCGAGGGTGATGTTCTTGGCTCCCTGCATGGTGACAACCTCGTACCAACCGTGAAGGTAGAGTGTGGCTCCGTGGGCCTTGACGGTGGTGTTGTTGCAGCCTTTAAGGTCGAGGGCTGTTACATAGGGGCCGTCGGGACGGAAGAGTACGCCCTGTACATTCTCGCCGTAAACGCCGCTCACTGCCTCGAATTCAATTTTACGAGCTTTCTCGTTGTCGATGTCGTAGACTCCGGGAGGGAAGAAAAGGGTGGTTCCGGGATTCTCGCGGCAGTAGGCTGTTGCTGCGCGCAGTGCCTCGAAATCGTTTTTGCCGTCGTTGGGAACTGCTCCGAACTTTTCAACGGAGACCTCTTGCTGGGGTGCGTTTCCGCACGCTGCCAATAGTGTGCCGGTGGCAATGGCCGCGTAGCTTATAGCTTTTCTGATGTTCATAGTTATTTGAGTATTTTGTTTTTATTCTATTTCGTTGCAATATTTTACGCCCAAAAGGTCGTAGATTGCCTTCAGGCGGGGCAGACGTTTCTTGAACTGCTCAAAGTCTTTCTGCTCGGGGCGGCACCACTGTACTTCGCTCGATGCTCCCAGACGGGGCAGCAACTGGAAGAATGCGTGCTGAGGATAGGCAATGTGCTCGGTCCACAAGTTCACCTGGGGGCCCAAAATGAGGCGCTGCTGCTCCTCGCTCAAGCTGTCGGGGATGAGGGGCTCGAATGAGTGTATTTTGCTTGCTGTCACTGTGTAGCCGTCGGTAGTGTGGGGCTGCTTGCGGGGCTCTTTCAGCTGCGGGTGGTCGATGTACGAGTATACGTTGGGGCTCATGATTACTCTGTGTCCCTGACGTGCAGCGGCAATACCTCCCTTTGTTCCTCGCCATGACATTACTATTGAGCTGCCCGAAAGGCCACCCTCGAGAATCTCGTCCCATCCGATGATGTCGCGTCCGCGCTCTTTCATGAATGCCTCGACCTCGCGGTTGATGTAGCTCTGAAGCTGGTTCTCGGCCGAGTGTTTGCCGTCGCTCTTGAGGCCCAATTCCTTAATCTTAGCCTGACACTTTTCACACTCTTTCCAGCGATCCTTGGGGCACTCGTCGCCGCCAATGTGTATGTACTTCGAGGGGAATACGTCGCAAAGCTCGCCAAGAACGGTCTTGAGGAATGTGAGTGTCTCGGGGTTACCACCGCAAAGAACTTCGCGGCTCACGCCCCAATATGTGCGTACGGGGTAGGGGCCGCCTGTGCAACCAAGGTTGGGGAATACGTGCAATGCACTCTGCATGTGTCCGGGAAGGTCAATCTCGGGAACGACGTTTACGTAGCGCTCGGCTGCGTAGCGTACAACCTCGCGGCACTCATCCTGTGTGTAGTAGCCTCCGTAGGGGATTCCGTCGAAGATGCGTGAATAGCCGTGGGCGAGGACTGTCTCGGCACGTACGCTGCCCTTAGGTGCAAGGTTGGGGTAGGCTTTAACCTCGAAGCGCCAGCCCTGGTCCTCGGTGAGGTGCCAGTGGAACTGGTTGCAGCCATGGAGTGCCATTACGTCGATGAACTTCTTGATGAAGTCTACATTGTAAAAGTGGCGACCACAGTCGAGGAGCACTCCGCGGTATTCGAAACGGGGCTCGTCGCTAATCTCTGCATAGGGCAGTTCCACCTGCTCGGTCTTCTCTTTTACTACGGGCAGTGCCTTGCGCAGTGTCTGCGCGGCGCGGAAAAGGCCCTCGGGCTTGCGTGCCTGTATAGCTACTCCTTTCTTGTCTACCTTAATAGTATATGCCTCTTGCTGCTGCGCGGTGAGCTCGGCCACAGCCTCGCCTTTCTTGCTCTTGGCGGGGGCTTCGAGTGTCATGCGTATAGCTGCTTTCTTGTCATTGGGGGTTAGTTGAAGTTTGATTCCTGTCATTTGCTCCACCCACTCGCACAGGAACTGTACGTTGCGGTAGATTTCGGGATTGCTGGCGTCGAACGACACTCCCATTCCCTGACGCAGAATGAACATCTGTATCGAGTCGGCCTTGACCTCTTTGGGCATGGGAATCACATTGAAGTCGGCTCGCTGTGCATTTATGATGCTATTGCCTGTTAAGATTGTCAGCAGCATCAGTGCTAAAATTTTCTTCATAGGTGTTAATGATAAATATTATATGTACTGTGTAGTGTATAATCCACAAATTTAGGCAAAAATAATAAATAGATGTGAATAAACGTGCTTTCTCCTTTTATAATTATTAAAAATTGCTGATTTTACGTCAGTTCTTAGTATCTTCGCATCGAAAAATGAAAATGATGAAACTGTATCTGCGTATATTTTTATTTATTATACTTTCGCTCTTTGTTATTGTTGCAGAGGCGCGGCGGGGCGACTATCTGCGCTATTTTGCTCAGATGAACGGCGTTGCCACCGATGGCGACAATGCTCCCTATTGGCTCACAGCCAATCGTCAGGGACTTGTGCCTGTTGCATGCAACAGCCTGTATGGCCGTTTAGGGCTCGAGTATGGTGGCAATTTCAAGAACGAGAATTTTGGCTATAAGATTGTGGGCGACGCAGTTGCGGCCTCGAATAGCAATGCCGACCTCTTTGTGCAGCAGCTTTATGCGTCGGCAAGCTGGCGATGGCTGACACTGAGCGTGGGTAGCAAAGAGCGTTTCTCGGAGACGCGCACCCATCTTGCGCAGTTCGAGGGGACAGCCTTCGGCGGCAATCTTGTGAACAGATATTTTGATAATCTTTATCATAGACAATTTACGATGCTCAGCAGCGGAGGATTGTCGTACAGCGGTAACAGCCGCCCCGTCCCGCAGGTGCGTCTCGAAGTTCCCGAGTATACGCCCTTCCCCGGTACGCGCGGCTGGCTGAAGATACGCGGACACATTGCTTATGGTCGCTTCACCGACGGTAATTTTCAAGAGACTTTCACCCGCGGCAACGATGTTACAGTGTATGGAAAGAATATATTGTACCACAGTAAGGCGGGCTTCATAGAGGTGGGCAAGGCCGAGAAATTTCCTCTGCTCTTCGAGGGCGGCCTAGAAATGTACACGCAGTTTGGTGGCGACCTCTACACACATGGCCGCGGCCTGAAAGTGTCGATGCCCACGACGCTTGCCGACTATTGGAAGGCTTTTATCCCCTTGAGCGGCAGCGGCGACACCCCCGAAGTGGAGCAGACGAATATTTCGGGTAACCAGTTGGGCAGCTGGCACGCGGCGTTCACCGTTCCGCTGAAAGATGTGGAGTTCAGGCTCTACGGCGAGCATCTGTTCGAGGATTTCTCGCAGCTTTTCTTCTTCGAGTATCAGAGTGACAAGAATGGCGAGCGCAACGGCATTTATTACCCGTGGAAGGATATTCTCATAGGGCTGCGCGTGACGAATAAGTCTGCAGTGCTGCCGTTCGTCTCGGCCGTGCAGTATGAATTTCTCTCGACAAAAGAGCAGAGTGGTGCGCTCTACCACGACCCTTCGGACTTCTTCTACGAGCAGATGGATGGTAACGACAACTACTACAATCATGGAATCTACCCCGGCTGGCACCATTGGGGCATGGGCATGGGCAATCCTTTGGTCGTTTCGCCCGCCTACAATGACAATGGCAGTCTGAAGTTCCGCAGCAACCGCCTCGTGGCGCACAATATTGGAGTGAATGGCACCTTCGGCAGCAATCTCCCGTTTGCCTACAGAGTGCAATATACTTACAGCGAGAATTGGGGAACGTACCCCAATCCTTTCCGTGAGAAGAAATATACGACGTCGCTGCTGGGCGAGGTTGCTTATGCTCCCGACGCAAGCGAATGGCTGGTGAAAATGGCTGTTGCCTACGACAAAAGTACATATATTGGCAACAATTTGGGAATAATGCTCACTCTCTCGAAGGTGGGACAATTTTTTGACAGAAGATGAAAAGGCTTTTTATAATACTTTTTTCGGCGTTGATGTTTGTTGCCTGTGACAAGGTGTACATCAACGGCGACCTTGACGGAATGTGGCAGTTGCAGCGCGTGGAGCGCGGCGGCGAGATTGCTGCGCCCGTGGATATATATTACTCCTTTCAGCGCCATCTTACATTCGTGAGCAAGCACTACGACGAGGAGCTGCCCTTGCGCTATCTGGGTAACCTGCACTATTCGGGCGACACGGTGGTGATGAGCGGTTTCCGCAAATTCCTCGAAGAGGAGATTGTTGCCACAGTCGATGCGCTCTCCGGCTTTTATCTTTACTCGGACAGCACCGTGTTTGTGGTTGAAAGGCTCGACGACGAGACTCTTGTGATGAGAAGCAGCGACGGACGTTACACGCTGCGTCGATGGTAATTTGGATTTCTGTGAATTTATGATATACCCCGATAATTTTGAAAATAAGATAGAATTTGATGCGGTGCGACGCATGCTCAAAGAGTATACGCTGTGCCGTCTGGGCGAGGAGCGTGTCGATGACATGCAGTTCATGACCGACTTTAAGGCCATCAATCTGCGACTGGACGAGGTTGTGGAGTTTGTGAGGATTCTGCAGCTTGAACAGAATTTTCCGAGCGACTACTACTATGATGTGCGCGAGCCTTTGCTGCGCATTCGTATTTCGGGAATGTACATGGGCGAGGAAGAGCTCTTCTCGCTGCGCCGCTCGCTCGACACTATCGGTCGCATGCTGTCGTTGCTGCGCAAGCAGGGCGACGGCTCGGAGAGTGGCGAGGATAATCCTCTCTACCCCAATCTGCGTCGTCTGGCGGGTGACATTGATGTGCTCCCGTCGCTGTTGCGCGCGATAGATGCAATTATCGACAAGTTTGGAAAGGTGAAGGATTCTGCTTCGCCCACGCTGGCGTCGCTGCGCAGTGAACTTTCGCGCACTTCGGGCAGCATTTCGCGCACGCTGAACAGCATTCTGCGTCGCGCGCAGGCCGAGGGCCTCGTAGAGAAGGATGCTTCGCCCACATTGCGCGACGGCCGTCTGGTGATTCCCGTGGCTCCGGCTCTCAAACGCAAGATGAACGGTATTATCCACGACGAGTCGGCCAGCGGAAAGACTGTGTTCATCGAGCCTGCCGAGGTTGTGCAGGCCAACAACCGCATACGCGAGCTCGAGGCCGAGGAGCGTCGCGAGGTTATTCGCATACTAACGGCTTTCTCGGACGAACTGCGTCCGCACGTGCCCGACCTTCTCTCGGCCTACGACTTTTTGGGAGAGATGGACTTTATACGCGCAAAGGCTCAGCTGGCGATGCGTTTCGATGCTGTGAAGCCTGCGATGCTCCCGCGTCCGATGATGGACTGGGGCGCTGCGTGCCACCCGCTGCTCGAACTTTCGCTGCATAAGCATGGCAAGCGAATGTCGCGTCTCGATATTCAGCTCGAGGGCGACCGCCGCATTCTGCTCATTTCGGGCCCCAACGCCGGCGGAAAATCTGTCTGCCTGAAGACTGCCGGACTTTTGCAGTATATGCTGCAGTGCGGTCTTCTGATTCCTGTGCACGAACGCAGCAATGCGGGAATCTTCCGCCACCTTTTCATCGATATTGGCGACCAGCAGAGCATCGAGGACGACCTCAGTACCTATTCGAGCCATCTGCTGAACATGAAAAATACCCTGCGCCGTTGCGACGCTCATTCGCTCATACTTATCGACGAGTTTGGCAACGGCACCGAGCCGCTCATCGGCGGTGCGATGGCCGAGGCTATTCTGAAGCGATTCAACGAGCGCGGCGCCTTTGGAATTATCACCACACACTATCAGAATCTCAAACATTTTGCCGACTCGACGCCGGGAGTGGTGAATGGTGCAATGCTCTACGACAGAGGCGAAATGCGTCCGCTCTTCCAGCTGCAGATTGGTAACCCCGGAAGCTCGTTTGCGGTGGAGATTGCGCGCAAGATTGGCCTTCCCGAGGAGATTATAAAGGATGCTTCGGAGATTGTGGGCAGCGAGTATATTCAGTCGGACAAATATCTGCAGGATATTGTGCGCGACAAGCGCTATTGGGAGACGAAGAGAAAGAATGTGCATCAGAAAGAGAAAGAGCTTGACGATGCACTCGATAAATATCGTGCGTCGGCCGAGGAGCTGCGCCGCAGTCGCAAAGATGTGATGCGCGAGGCACGCGAAGAGGCCGAGCGTCTGATAAAAGAGGCTAATGCGAAGATCGAGAATACCATCCGCGAGATTGTGGAGGCCAAGGCCGAGAAGGAGCGCACGAAGCTGGTGCGCAAGGAACTGAGCGACTTTAGTCGCGAGGTCGAGGAGCTTGCGCGCCGACAGCAGAGTGAGCGCACCGACCGCGAAATGGCGAAGCTGCTGGCGCGCCAGGAGCGCAAGAAGAATGGCAAGCGCGAGAAAAAGAGCGAGGCTGCCGAGAGGCCCGCAGTGGAGAAAAAAGCGCCTGCACTCACTGTCGGCTGCTACGTGAAGATTCGCGGGCAGCAGGTGGCGGGCGAGGTTCTTGCGATTAACAAGAAAGATGCGGTGGTGCGTTTCGGAGCGATAAAATCGACCGTCGCGCTCGACCGTCTGGAGCAGTGCGATGCTCCCAAGGCCGAGAGACGTGCCGTCTCTTTCCTTACAAGCGAGACACAGGAGAATCTGCATAATAAAAGGCTCAACTTCAAGAGCGAGATTGACGTGCGAGGCATGCGCGGCGAAGAGGCTGTGCAGGCTGTGGGCTACTTTATTGACGATGCTACCGTGTGCGGAGTGCGTCAGGTGAGGGTGCTGCACGGCACTGGCAACGGCATTCTGCGTACGTTGCTCAGGCAGTATCTTAGTACTCTGCCGGTGGTAGAGAGCTTCCGCGACGAGCATGTGCAGTTTGGTGGCGCAGGAATTACTATTGTGGAATTAGCATAAATTTTATCTATATGAAAAAGTCTCTGTTTTTCCTTTTCCTTCTTTTGACAGTGTGTGGCGTTGCTGCGGCAAAGTCGCCTCTGGAACTGAAAATTATTTCGTACAACATCCGCACATTGGCGCGCGATGGAGAGAATAGCTGGCAATTCCGCAAGCATGCAACGAAGAATATGATCGAACAGCATAAGCCCGATGCGTTCGGCCTTCAAGAGGCGATGCTCCCTCATATGCATTATATTGACAGCGTGTGTCCGCAGTATGCTCGCGTGGGCGTGGGCCGCAGCGACGGAAAAGAGGGTGGTGAGTTTGTGACCATCTATTATAATAAGGAGCGTTTCGACCTTCTCGACAGCGGCACTTTCTGGTTGAGCGAGACTCCCGACCAGGTGTCGCGCGGCTGGGACGCTGCTCTTCCGCGCATTACCACCTGGGTGAAGCTGCGCGACAAGGCTACGAAACGTAAGTTCTTCTATTTTAATACTCACTTCGACCACAGGGGAAAGACTGCGCGTGTGGAGTCGTCGAAACTGATTGTGGAGAAGATACGCGAGATTGCAGGTAAAAAAGCTATGGTGGTGCTCACGGGCGACTTTAACATCGAGAGCGAGAATGAGGCTCTGCAACCTTTGTACGATAATATGAGTGCTGCCCGCCGTTGCGCTCCCATCACTGACAACAAGGGTACATACAATGGCTGGGGCCTTTTGAAAAGAAATACTGTCATCGACCACATTTTCTACGACGGACGCAAGGTTAAATGTAACGCCTTCCGCACGCTCGACGGCGATTATGGTGCGAAATTTATCTCCGATCACTTCCCGCTGGAGGCTATCTTTACTATCCGATAGCTACACAAAAATGAGCGGTGCGTCACAGCTGTTGACGCACCGCTCTCGGTTGATTATTGTTTTTTCTTAGCGCTGTTGTCTATTTTCGGGCTTTTTGCCTTTTCTCTCCTGACGCATGGATTTTAGTTTCTCCTGCTGCTCGGGGGTGAGAATCTCGTTCAGTTTGGCATTGTAGACCTTGCGTGTGTCGCGCATTTCCGCCTCGCGCTTTTTCATCATCTCTCCGCGCTTCGCCATCAGTTCTTCACGCTTCGCCATCAGCTCTTCACGCTTTTTCATTAGCTCTTTGCGCTTCTTCAGCTGCTTCTTTGTGGGCTTCTTGAATTTCTTGTTGAAGTTCTTGCCTTTGTTGCCTTTTCCGGCCTTGTCGAACTTCTTGGGCTTTTCGCCTTTCTTGAATTTGGGGCCCTCTTTGCAACAGTTGCAACAGTTGTTGCAGCATTTGCCCTCGTTCATTCTTTTGAAATCCTCTTTGGGGCGGTTGGCGCCGGGGCCCATGGGCTTGTGGCGGCGCATTGCGGGCGCTCCCATTCTCATTTTGGGAAGATATTCTTTGTTAAGCTCTTCGAGCTTCGCAGCCTGCTCGTCGCTCAATGAGAGTTCGCTTTTCATGCGCTCGGTTGCTTTTTTTGCCATTTCGGCGCGTTTGGCCTCGAAGGCTGCTTTTCTGTCGTTGGTGTTATCCTGTGCCGTGCAGATGGTGATTGCTGCCATCAGGGCGCAGCACATGAAAATAATTCTTCTTTTCATATTTTTTCTATTAGTAGTTTCTCTGTTTTTTTTGATGTGCACTCGTTTGGTAGACTCTTTTATTTGCGCAGGGTTTAATTCCTCTTTGCATTTTTGTCTTTTTTTAAGGTTACTTTACAATTATTTTTGGCGGCGATTGCTTTTTCGGCGGTCGCCGACTGTGATTTTTGCACTGCTGCCTGTTTTTGAAAGTAACAGCGGCGCTTCTTTGCGACAGTGATAAACTTTTACAAATCCTTAATTGTTTTTTTGAATGAAAATTTCAAAAACTTAAAATTATGGGAAAAGTATTCAATTCAATTTTTGCCCTTGCGGGATTTTTGATGTTGTCGCTCTCGGCGCAAGCACAGAGCTACGGACAGTCGGGCGAACAGCCTCCTATTATCTATATTACGGAGAATGTCTATGAGCAGCCCGACATTATTGCTGTCTTTAACAATACCCATACGGGCTATTTTCGCGACCCTAAGGCTCCGCGCTTCATCTTCATCGACCAGAAGGGACGCTGGGGACTCGGCGTCGGCGGATACGTGCAGGCAAAGGCCGAGTATGACTTTGGCGGCATTGTAGACAACGTTGACTTCCTGCCATCTTCAATCTCTACAGGCGGACAGGCATCGAGCCGTTACCAGATGGATGCCTCCACTTCGCTCATCTTCCTTAAGCTTGTGGGACGTAGCAATGTGCTTGGCGACTTTACCGTCTACACTGCCGGAACGTGGCGCAGTGCGGGAAACACCTTCAAACTGCACAATGCCTATATGCAGTTTAAATATGCGACGATAGGTTACAACACCGGTAACTTTATGGATGCTGCGGCGGTGCCTTTCACTCTCGACTATGCGGGCCCCTGCGGAATGGTATTTTACAGGACTGTGCAGGCGGCGTTCAACTACGGCTTCGATTGGGGACTCTCTATGGGAGTGGCTTTCGAGGCACCCGACGTCGAGGGCACGAACAACGAGTTTGTAACCGTCGGCAAGCAGCGTATGCCCAATATTCCCATCTATCTGCGTTACAGCTGGGCGGACAACAGCCATGTGAGGGTGAGCGGAATTATGCGCGACCTCTCCTACGACGACCACATTAACAACAAGAACAGACAGAAACTAGCGTGGGGCGCACAGGCAACGACGCTGATGACTTTCGGCAATTTCCAGTTCCGTGGACAATATTGCATTGGCGAGGGCATAGGCTCGCTCTTTAACGACATTTCCAACGTGGGTGTTGACATTGTGCCCAACCCTCATAATGCCGGACGCATGGCCATGCTGCTCACCGACGGCTGGTACGCGGGCGTACAGTATAATTTCACTTCGCGCCTCTTTGCGTCGGCAACATACAGCCAGACGGTGGTGCACTCGAAGCACGGCTACGGCGGCGCGAATCCCGATGCCTACAAACGTGGACAATATGTGGTTGCGAACGTATGCTACAATCTGACGCCGAACATCCAGCTGGGTGCCGAGTATCTGCACGGCTGGCGCACGGACTTCGATAGCGATACTAACAATGCCAATCGCGTGAATCTTTCGGCGCAGTTTAATTTCTGATAATCCCCCTTTTTGCAACAAAGCCTACAGACGTGTTGATAATTTTCTTTTAAGAAAAATTGTCTATTCGTTTGTAGGTTTTGACTTTTTTTTTATCTTCGCCACATGAAAAATTAAATTGCGGTAATTTTCCGTAATCACACGTAAGCAGACTTATGAAATATATTGGAGCTCATGTTTCAGCGAGCGGGGGCGTAGAGAATGCTCCTGCCAATGCTTTGGCAATAGGTGCCGACGCATTTGCTCTTTTTACAAAAAATCAACGTCAGTGGGTCTCTGCTCCACTGAGCGAGAAGAGTATAAATCTTTTTAAGCAGCGTTGCGAGCAGGGTAATCTTGACGCGCGCTACATTCTTCCCCACGATAGCTATCTTATTAACCTTGGCAGCCCCGACGAAGAGGGCTTGCAAAAGTCGCGTGCGGCGTTCTTCGACGAAATGAGCCGCTGCGAGCAGTTGGGCCTGCAGATGCTTAACTTCCATCCGGGCAGCCATCTGAACAAAATCTCCGTGGAGCAGTGCCTCGACACTATTGCCGAGAGCATTAATATGGCTCTCGAACGCACAAGTGGCGTTACGGCGGTCATCGAGAATACTGCGGGGCAGGGCAGCAATGTGGGCAACCGCTTCGAACATATACGTTACATTATAGATAAGGTGGACGACAAGAGCCGCGTGGGTGTCTGCATTGACACCTGCCACACATATTCGGCCGGATACGACATTGTGGGCGAGTATGATGCTGTGTTCGAGGAGTTCGACAAGGTTATCGGCTTCGGCTATCTGCGCGGAGTGCATCTGAACGACAGCAAGAAACTGCTTGCTTCGCGCGTCGATCGTCACGACTCTCTGGGCGACGGAACGTTGGGAATAGATTTCTTCAAGCGTTTCATGCGCGACGAGCGTTTCGATAATATGCCCATAATACTCGAAACTCCCGACGAGGCACGTTGGCGCGACGAAATTGTGCTTTTGCGCAGCTTTTTGGAGTAGATTTCCGCATTTGTAATATTTATGTAACATTTTTAAAATATTTTTGTAAACGGCGGACGAATTTTCCTTTTTGCGCCGGCGGAAATGTGAAGAATTAATTGAAAAACACAAATAAATAATATATGGAAGTTGCTTATTTAATTATCGTTATTTTCTTGTTTACGCTTGCCATAATAGACTTGACGGTGGGCGTGAGTAACGATGCTGTAAACTTTTTAAGTGCTGCCGTCGGCAGCAAGGCTGCAAAATTAAAATGGATTCTGTTGGTGGCTGCGCTCGGTGTCTTCATTGGTGCGTCGTTCAGCAGCGGAATGATGGATATTGCGCGTCACGGAATTTTTAACCCTAATTTCTTCTATTTCAGGGAGGTAATGTGTATATTCCTGGCGGTGGTCATCAGTGACGTATTTCTGCTCGACCTCTTCAATAGCTTGGGATTGCCCACTTCGACAACCGTGTCGATGGTGTTCGAATTGCTTGGTGCGTCGTTCATCGTTTCACTGATTAAGCTATCTACCGACTGCTATCCGCAGGTAGAGGCTCTTGGCGGCAGTGTCCCCACGATGGCCAATCTGCTGAACTCGGACAAGGCTCTGACGATGATAATCTCTATCTTCTTGTCGGTGGCAATTGCCTTCCTCTTCGGACTCATCGTACAGTGGATTTCTCGTCTGCTGTTCACCTTCCACTTCCGTAAGAATCTCGGTAAAAAGATTGGAGTGTTCGGTGGAGTGGCGGTAACCTCCATAATGTATTTTATGCTTATAAAGGGCCTCAAAGGCAGCGCCATTGTTACTCCCGAATTCCAGCAGTGGGTGGGCGAGAACACTGCAATGCTGCTCACATGCTCGTTTGTAATCTTCACCATCCTTATGCAGATTCTGCATTGGCTCAAGGTGAATGTATTTAAGATAATCGTTCTCATAGGTACATTCTCGCTGGCGATGGCCTTTGCGGGTAACGACCTTGTGAACTTCATCGGTGTTACGCTGGCGGGCTTCTCGTCATTCATGGACTTTACGGCCAATTCCGCAGGTGTCAGTGCCGATGCCTTTGTGATGAATTCTCTCGCCGAGTCGGCAAGAACTCCCGTATATTTCCTTATCGGAGCCGGTGCGATAATGGTGACTGCTCTCTACACAAGCAAAAAGGCCAAGAAGGTGTTGCAGACATCTATCGACCTTACCAGCCAGCAGAATGAGGAGAATGAAATGTTCGGAACTTCGTCTATTGCCCGCAATATGGTGCGTGTAACGACAAATATGATTGACAATGTTGCACGCAAGGTGCCTCAGAATGTTAAGGATTGGGTGAACGACCGCTTCCGTCCTCTCGAGGATCGTAGCGAGGTTGTAGCCTTTGACCTTGTTCGTGCTTCGGTGAACTTGGTGCTTGCAGGTCTGCTCATTGCCGTGGGTACTTCTATGAAACTCCCCCTCTCTACAACATACGTTGCCTTCATGGTGGGAATGGGATCTTCACTCGCCGACCGCGCGTGGAGCCGCGAGAGTGCCGTTTATCGTGTGACAGGCGTCGTTTCTGTTGTCGGCGGTTGGTTCGTGACAGCCGGTGCAGCCTTCCTGCTTGCATCGATTGTTGCTACTATAATGTATTTCGGTGGCCAGATAGCAATGTTCATAATGATTGCTCTCGTAATCTATCTGCTCATCCACAGCCACATTCGCTACAATAAGAAACAGCAGCAGGTGAAGGTGGACGAGAAGATGGAGATTATCACAAAGTCCGACGACAAGGATGTTGTGTGGGAGGCTCTCAAAGGACACACTTCCGAGACGCTTGACAACGCAGTTTCATTCTCGGCCGAAATCTACAAGACTCTCTTCGAGGCGTTCACAAAAGAGGAGGTTCGTCCGCTGAAAAACTCGCTCATCAAGATTGTTGTCGAGAAGAAGATGATGAAAAAGACTCGTCGCAACGAGACTCAGGGCTTCCAGCGTGTACACTCGTCCATCGCTCTCGAGCGCAGCACATGGTACCACCTTTGCACCAACAGCTGTCTGCAGATGCTTAATACCCTCATACGCATCGGCGAGCCTATGAAAGAGCACACAGATAACAGCTTCAGCCCGATGACCGAGGCCTATATTCAGGAGTTCTCGCCCTATTGCCGCGACATCTACCATGTGCTCGACGACATTGCAAAGATGATACGCACGAACGATTATTCAAATTCGGAGAATGTTTCGCAGCGTGCAAAGGACCTCAAGCACAAGCTTGCTACCTTGCGCAAGGAGCAGACAATGAGACTGCACCAGAAGAGCGGCAGCTTGAAGATGGATTTTGTCTACCTTAATCTCATCCAGGAGTCGCACGAACTTCTCAGCGAGGTGCGTAACCTGTTGCGCGGTAGCATCAAGCTTTTCTCTCCCATCGTGGATTAAAATAGTCGGTTGTTACTGAAAAGTAAATTTAAAGGGCTGTCCTTCCGTAAGTTACATAGGGTGGGGCAGTCCTTTTCTTTGTAGAGTGGCGCCTGCTCCTTTTGTGGCGAAAATGCCAATTATGAAGAAAAATGAAATTTTTTTGAAAAAAGTTCGTAATTTGTTTGGTGGTGTCGCAGAAAAGCTCTACCTTTGCAACGTCAAAATCAAGGAAGACACCTTGAGAGTGATAATTGAAATATTGGAAAGGTGGCAGAGTGGTCGATTGCACCGGTCTTGAAAACCGACGTACTGAGAGGTACCGGGGGTTCGAATCCCTCCCTTTCCGCAGAAGAGCAAGTTTTTTAACTTGCTCTTTTTTTGTTTTTCTATTTGCTGTGTCCTTTGCGGGTGCATTCCCCGGCTCACCTGCAAAAGTTGGGGGGATGTTATAAAAATATTATCTTCGCATTGTAAAATAACATAAGAATATGCAGGACGAAAAGATACTTATTGAACTTGCCCGTCTGATACTACCCTCGGGTTTTGTAGA
>JAFYPH010000038.1 GCA_017547585.1 Bacteroidaceae bacterium
AGGTCGATACCCTTGTTGCGCATCTCCATGCGACCACCGAGGCCGATGAGAATTGCGTCATCAGCGATTTTTGTACCTGTAAGAGCCTCTGCTGCACGTATTCTGAGCTTGCGGGCCTTCTTGCGCTTGCTTGTGAAACTTGCACCCGAGGGAACAAAATCCTTCTCGAAGCCATTCTCAAGAACAACGTCAACCTTGCGCTCGATAAGCTGCTCGCACTCGCGTGCTGTGAGCTCGCTCACGGTTGTGAAACAGTCTACATTGTGCGCAGTCTGCTTCTCTACAGAATGCTTCGACTGAACATTGAGCTCGGCAGCCATCTGGTCGCCATTGTAGCCCTCGAAGTAGTCGTAAAGGGGCTTGCCGTTCGACGCGATTGAGCGACCGATGCTTGTTGCGTGTGTGGTGAAGATTGTTCCTGCCTGAGGAAGATTCTTCTTCACGTAGAGAGCCGCGCCACCTGTCTGCCACTCGTGAGCCTGAACAACTACCTTATTATTCTCGTTAAGATAGAATTTGTAGAAACTCTCAATGAGGCGTCCGGCAGCATAGCCGAACATCATTGAATCGTCGTAGTCGCCATAGCCGTGGAGCGAATCAACCTGAAAATCGTTCCAGAGTTCAGTGTAGAGTTCCTCTTTTTTCTCGAAATAGGGCTTGAAATCCACGAGCATCACTTTGGGGCGTCCGGGAATCTCCCAGTAACCGCAACGAACATTGATACCCTCTTCGGCTGCCTTTTTCACCCAGCCTTTCCACATTCTTTTATCTTCCTTGAAAAGAGGATTCTCTTTCTCGGCCCACAAGTCTGGGCCAATATATATAGCCTCGATACCCTCCTGATCGGCAAGAGTGCGGGCTTTTGTAGACACAACAGTATAAATGCCGCCTACCTTATTACAAACCTCCCAGCTTATTTCGAACAAATATTCGGGAGCCATCAAATTATTTTTCATCTTAAAATATAAATTAAAAAAATCACGGACAATCCAAAATAGAACTGCCCCGTCAATAATAACAAAATAGGGAGAAGGGCCTCCTTCTCTCTATTTTCGCGTGCAAAGGTAGTATATTTTTTCAAAAAATAAAATTTAGAGACTATGTAATTGAAAATTCGATACTTTGCTCCACATTTTTTCATTATCGACTTTCCTGTTGCATTGACAGCCTAAAAAGCATTTTATCGAAATTATTTACACTATTTCATTGTTTATAAGAGCAAAAGGCAAGCAAAAAGCAAAGTTTCGCCAAAAAGTGCATTTTTAGCGAAACTAAAAGATTTTTTTGACGAAACGACAAAAAGCAACAAAAAAATCGGGAGAGAGAATATTGAATTCTCTCTCCCGGCTTTAACGTATTTAATTGCTCCGTTTCTTACACCAAGAATGTAGCTACCAATGCAAGAATAGCGTAGAACTCGGGGAACGCAGCGTAAATCATAGTGTTTGTCTGTACGTCGTGACCCTGTGAAAGACCAACGATACCGTTTGCACAAACCTGACCCTGACGGATAGCAGAGAAAAGACAAACGAGACCAACGCCAAGACCAACGCCGAACCACAATGTACCTGTCTCGGCTGTTACCTTACCAAAGTGAAGCAAGAAAGCCAAGAAACCATAGAGACCCTGTGTTGCGGGAAGCGCAGAGAGAATCATGTAACCTGCCGACTTTGAAGGATCTTTTTTCAACGCACCCTCGGCTGCATTACCAGCGATTGATGTACCATAGCAGCTTCCGATACCAGCGAGTCCCAACATGAGACCCATTCCCAAATAACCTAATAATTCGTTCATAATGTTTAGTTTTTATTATTTATTATTATTCTTTATTTTTAAAAGGTTTATATTCCACGCCCTTACCTTCGTAACCGGCGTTCTTGAAATATTCTACAAATGTAAGACGCAAGGGGTGTACAAATGCACTGAGGCACGACATTGCGATATTCAACGTGTGTCCGATGACGATAATCAGTCCGAAGCCTACCCAGCCGAACACTGCGCCCAAGCCCTCCTGGCCGTCAACGACCATCATTGCGAGGCTGTTGAAAGTCTGTCCCAACATTCCGCCGGCAAGGCCCAAGGCAAACAGACGAATGTAAGAAAGCACATCACCCAAAAGTCCCGCAGCCATATTGTATGTATCCCACAATCCGGCACCCACATTGGCAAAGACATTGCGTTTGAGGTTGTTGAGCAGATAGATTCCTATCGCGCCCAATCCTCCAACAGCGATGAACGCCCATTTAGAGACCTCGGCAGGAATAAGGCTCAAGAACGAGAGTGTGCCGATAACAACGCCACCGACAACCACGAGCCACCAGCCCCACGCACTCAACGACTCCTTGAAGCCATAGAATACAGTGCTGTTTATAGCCTTCACAGTCATTGCAATAGAAATATGCACGACACCGATTGCAAGCGCAAGAATCATCTGCTTGTCGTATGTAGAGCCGAAGAGTTCTACATTACCGGCAACGATGAAGCTCTTGAGTTTCTCGGGAATATCAGAACCTATGAGGCTGATTCCGAAGAATGTTCCAAGAAGAGCACCAATAACGGTGGTGAAAATACCGAGCGTGATTACAAGATTCATCATTCCTGCCATCTCCTTGCCCATTTTCTTCTTGAGCAGGAAGCCCAGCAGAATGAGGATGAGTCCGTAACCGGCGTCACCCATACAGAATGCAAAGAACAACGAGAAGAAGGGAGCCACGATGGGAGTCGGGTCGAAATCCGTACCGCTGGGCATTCCATACATCTTTGTAAGTACCTCGTACATGCGTGCAAAGGCATTATTCTTCAGTTTCACGGGGACATTGTCGCCACGCTTGGCTGCGCGCATCTCATAAAAGGCGCTGCTGCCATCGAGGAACGCCTTTGCATCGGCAACGCTATCCTCGGGCACCCAGCCATCGAGAAGCACTAGCTTGTCGTCCGAGAGTTTCTCGCCATCGAGCATAACCTTTGAGAATTCAATATTCTTCTGAATCTGCTTGCCATAAGCACGCAACAGGGGAATATACTCCTCGGCGCAGCTCTCGAGCATGTCTCTGACAGTAATTATGTTCGCCAAAATCTCCTCGTACTCGGCCTTCAGTTTTCCAAGCGACGATGAAGAGAGACGTGCAGTCTCGGCCTCAATCTCAAATTCGAGATTCTTGTCGGTAACTGTCACAAAATAGCATTTCGAGCCTACATTGTTAATAACTACAGCATTGTAAAGCTCGCTCCACGCGGGGTCGAAAGCCTGCTCGCGCACCTGATAGAAACGTATCGCATAGCCTGCATCGGCCAACTTATCAAAAACAGAATTGTCAAAGTCGCCCCACACCTGCATTGTGGCAATATCCTTTTCCACTGCAAGTTTCTCTTGCTGCAGCTTCTCCTGACGCTTGAAGAGCTCTTCGCACTTCTCCTCGACGAGGATAGCATTTTCGCAGTCGCCTGTGTGAACAGAGTCGTTGGGAGCAACAGACTCGAGTCTTCTGATAAGTTTCTCGCAACGTGCATACTCGGCCAGCATTGCCTGCAGTTCGGGAGTCACCGCCGAGCCACTGTTCTTTTCGGCCACGTGCACCACTCCTGCATTGCGAAGTCCTACGAGAAACTCCTCGTAATCCTTATGATAGACCAATACGGTCAGTTTATTCATCTTACTAATCATACGGCCTCTTCCTCCTCTCTTTGCTCAAGAAGCGACTTCAAAATCTTCTGCGAAGACTTCGAGAGATTCTCCTCGTCCTCCATAAATCGCTTGATTTTACGTATAGCATCCTGATAGCCCGGAATCTGCACCTTTTCGAAAAGGTTAACCTTCTGAGTGGTCTTTTTACGAGCCTTTTCAAGAAGTGTCAATTTTTTATCGAGCAATTCGCGCTGAATTGCTGTCATCGCCATCTGCTTCAACAGTTCAATGCCGTCGGCGTACCATTTGGGCGAAGTGAACATGCTGTAGGGAGCAACAACGAATTCTATATTCTCGAGCACGGGTACCTTTACGCCGGCAACCTTCTGCTTGCCGATTACAAAGTCGCCCGCCTGCACAAGAGAAGCATCAAACTCGTTCCACAGGGCAAACAGAGCCTTGTATGTCTCCATCTGTCGTGCGTACTCCTCATCGTGTGCGACCATTTCGCCCTTACACTTTTTCACCTCTACACGCAGGGCACTCTCCTTGTTTTTGATGATGGGGAGAGTACGCTGGCGCACCTTGAGCTGTTTTTCGAGCAGTTGCAGCGATGTCTTGTTATATTGAAATGAAATCATTATCTATTAAGCATTAACTTTCCAATAAGTGTCAACAAGCTCTTGACGGATATTTACCTCCTCGGGCTTGAAATATTTTGCAAACAATCCCCATGTAACATCGAGCATCTCTGTGGTGTTGAGGTTTACATCTATTGCAAGCAATTTATCAGAATAGTCTTTCGCAAAGGAGAGAGTACGACGGTCGTAGTCTGTGAGGTCGAATCCGTTCTCTTGCTTGGTCTTTGCATTTGCAGCATCGGCGTAGAGACGCACCGCAGCATTCATCACCTGGGGGTGGTCCTTTCTTGTCTTTTTACCTGCAACAAGCTGTTTCAGACGAGAGAGTGAACGGAAGGGATCGACGATTACCTTACCGATGTCACTGTCGCGACGCAGGAAGAGCTGACCCTCGGTGATGTAACCGGTGTTGTCGGGCACAGCGTGTGTGATGTCACCACCAGACAATGTTGTCACGGCGATGATGGTTATTGAACCGCCTGCGGGGAACTGCACTGCTTTCTCGTAGATTTTTGCAAGGTCTGAATAGAGTGAACCGGGCATAGAGTCCTTAGAAGGAATCTGGTCCATACGGTTAGACACGATTGAGAGCGCATCGGCGTACATTGTCATGTCTGTGAGAAGCACAAGCACACTCTGGTTCTTCTCCACTGCAAAGTACTCGGCTGCTGTAAGCGCCATGTCAGGGATGAGCAGACGCTCAACGGCGGGGTCCTCTGTTGTATTCATGAAACAGATGATGCGGTCGAGTGCGCCAGCGTTAGAGAAGAGGTTTTTGAAGTAGAGGTAGTCGTCGTTGGTCATACCCATACCTCCGAGGATAATCTTGTCTGTCTGTGCACGCATCGCCACGTTTGCCATCACCTGGTTGTAGGGCTGGTCGGGGTCGGCGAAGAAGGGAATCTTCTGACCTGTCACCAGGGTATTGTTAAGGTCGATACCTGCAATACCTGTAGCGATGAGCTCCGAAGGCTGCTTACGACGAACGGGATTCACCGAAGGACCACCAATCTCAACCTCGTGACCCTCGACAACAGGACCGCCATCGATGGGGTCGCCGTATGCGTTGAAGAAACGTCCCGTAAGCTGGTCGCTCACCTTGAGCGAAGGAGACTTGCCCATGAACACCACTTCGGCGTCGGTGGGAATACCACCTGTACCCTCAAATACCTGAAGTGTAACCTCGTCGCCCATGATTTTTACCACCTGTGCAAGCTTTCCGTTCACTGTTGCAAGCTCGTCGTAGCCGACGCCTGTTGCCTTCAGCGAACATGTAGCCTTGGTGATAGAGGTAATTTTTGTATATATCTTTTGAAATGCTTCAGTTGCCATAATTTTCAATCTTTTAAATTGTTAAGCTGACTTTTTTGTTGCAATGAGCTCTTGGAGCTGAGCAATGTAATCGTTGAACTTGTCAGACTTGTACTCGGAGTAGTTCATCTGTTTGCACAAGTTGATAACCTTCTTGAAGAACTCGGTTACCTCGAGGAAGTTCTCGAATTTGAATTTTGTGTGGCAGATGTCCATCACAAGGTTCAGAATCTGCTCCTGACGCTCGAGCGGAGTCACCGCATCAATCTCGTCAAAGGCATCCTGCTGCAATACTACGAAGTCGATGAGCTCTGATTTCCAGAATGTAACGTGGTACTCTACGGGTACGCCGTCGTCACCGAGGATGTTAATCTGCTCGGCAATCTCCTTACCACGCAAAAGACGTGTCTTTGCCTCGTTCACCTTCTCGAGCCAGCTGTCGTTGATGAGTTTAGAGATATACTCGTCAAACTCGGGGTACTCTATATATTTAGAATATGAGTCGATGGGGTTCACAGCCGGGTAGCGTTTCTTGTCAGCACGGTCCTGCTCGAGAGCATAGAAACAACGTGCAACCTTCTTGGTATTCTCGGTAACGGGCTCCTTGAGGTTACCACCGGCGGGAGACACTGTACCGATGAAGGTGATTGAGCCTGCCTTGTCGTTGTTGAGGATAACGTAACCTGCGCGGCTGTAGAAGTTGGCGATGATAGCCGAAATGTCCATGGGGAACGCATCGGGACCGGGGAGCTCCTCCATACGGTTAGACATCTCACGAAGAGCCTGTGCCCAACGTGAAGTTGAGTCGGCCATGAGCAATACTCTCAATCCCATTGCACGGTAGTACTCGGCGATGGTCATCGCTGTGTACACCGATGCCTCACGAGCCGCAACGGGCATGTTTGAGGTATTCGCGATGATGATTGTACGCTCCATGAGCTTGCGTCCTGTGTGGGGGTCGATAAGTTCGGGGAACTCTGTAAAGATTTCCACAACCTCGTTGGCACGCTCACCGCAGGCAGCGATGATTACGATGTCTGCCTCGGCCTGTTTAGAGATTGCATGCTGCAACACTGTCTTTCCTGTACCGAAGGGGCCGGGGATGAAACCTGTACCTCCCTCTACGATGGGGTTCAGTGTGTCGATTGTGCGCACTCCTGTCTCGAGAAGTTTGAAGGGACGGGGCTTCTCTTTGTAGTTGCTCATTGCCACACGCACGGGCCATTTCTGAATCATATTGATATTCTTCTCCTCGCCCTCGGCATTCACAAGCACAGCGATGGTGTCTGTAATCTTGTACTCACCTGCAGCAGCGATAGATTTTACGGTCCACTCGCCCTCGAGAGAGAAGGGAGCCATAATCTTGAGGGGCTGGTTGTTCTCCTCTACTTTACCCAACCAAGCAGCAGCGTCTACCTTGTCGCCGGCCTTCACGATGGGCTCGAATGCCCACAGCTTGTCCTCGTCAAGAGGGTTAGTATAATCGCCGCGTTTCAAGAACACACCCTCCATCTTGTCAAGGTCGTTCTGCAATCCGTCGTAGTTTTTCGAGAGCATACCCGGAGCAAGAGAAACCTCGAGCATGTGTCCGGTAAATACAGCCTCTTCACCAATTTTCAATCGACGTGTACTTTCAAAAACCTGAACATACACTTTCGCACCGTTGATTTTTATGACCTCAGCCATCAAACGGTCGCCACCGGTCGAAATATAGCAAATTTCATTCTGTGCAACGGGGCCGTCAACGGCCAAGAGCACCATATTTGCAATAACACCGGTTACTTTTCCTTTTGTTGCCATATATAATTTAATTTTTCTTACTTATTGATAATCTTCGTCATTGATAGTCAGTCCGCTCTTCAATCCTGCGATAAGCTCGTTGTATCGTGCCATGCCCGCATCGGCGTCGAGTTTGGCCCAACGCATTACAATGTCGAGTTTCTGAAGGAATACAAACAGACGCTCTACAGAGAAATAGAGGAAGGCTGAATTGTCGTCGAGCCAATTCCATCTGAGTTCATCAAACTGACGCTCGCGCTCTTGCAGTTTGTCCATTTCGCACAGACGCTGTACGTTCTCAAGATAGTCTATCACGCTCGAGAGTCCGAAGTCGCGTGCGCTAGATGTGCGGATAGTCTCGGTAACCTCGTCGTCGCCAACTACGCAATCGGCAATATTAAGCTTGCATTTTCGCGCGATGAATGCCACCTGCAGATTGTTCAGGTTTCTGTTGAATGCGAACCAGTCGGAAAGGAATTTGTTGCCGCAGCCCACTGCATAATTATAATAATGCGAAGCAAGCACATTCTCGAACATCACATCTTCGCGTGCTTCATTAGCGAAGTAATATTCAAGAAAGTCGTACATGTATGCAGGATAGTCGGCAGTGCGTGCATCGCCGCTCTTCGCTGCAAGAATAAGCTCGACAAGCTCTTCGCGCGAGTAGCGTCCGGTACGCGCAAGCTCCGCTTCGTTTCCGTGACGCAGAATCTCAATGATATTCTCATTGTCCCACGCATAGAAGAAGAGGTCGATTCGTGCAGCATCGGCTTTTGTCAGGCCCGCATAAATTTCCTCTTTGAATCGCTCGATTGAGAAATTTATCTTGCTGCCATCAAAGACAATGTCGGGCAAGCCTGCCACCAAACAATGATATTCACTCATATTCCCTGTAGACTTAGAATAAAAGTTCCACTATCTGGGGACGCAGGAAAGATTTCAAGAATGCCTCGAACTCACCCTCGCCGAAGTTTACTTTATATGATCCATCGGCAGGAGAAACTGTAAAGCCCTTCACGCCGTTAACCTGTTTGATTTCAACACCCTTGTCGAGCAACTCTTTTGCTTTTGCAGCAAAGAATGCTTTCAGCTCCTCGGCCTCTGATGTAGAAATAACCAACTGCTCGTCAGAGTTCCATCTTTCGGCAATCTTAACGATAACCTCTTTGAGAAGATTATCCTTGAAAGCCTTGCCCAGGCTCTCCTTTACAATTGTATCGGTAACCAAAGTCGCAATCTCTGATTTCATGGCACCTACAGCCTGTGCACCGTAGAGCTTGAGCTCGGAACGGGTATTGGCGTTCAACTCTTCGGCAGCCTTGCGAGCCTGAGCCACAATCTCCTGTGCCTGAGCCTCGGCAGCCTTTACAATTTCAGCAGCCTTATCATTGGCTTCCGCCACAAGACGCTCGGCCTCGCTGCGGCCTTTTTCTACACCTTCGTTATAAATTTTCTCGGTAAGTTCTTGAATCTTGTTATCCATATATTATCACTATTTATTATTTTCCACGTCGTTGCACACTGCATATATATTACCTATAAACGCAGTACACCAAATATCCTGCAAATTTAATTCTTTTTATCCGAATATCCTCTTTAATAATAATATTTATTAAAAAGATTCTCTATTTTGAAATTTTGAACATTATTTCGCACCACCCTGTCCAAATATTTCCATACGGCAAAATTCAGCAAAAAGGGCACAAATATGAATATCGAAATGTAAGAAACGGTGTTCCACTTTGCCGCAGATGCGTTAAAGATTGTTGCAAACAAAAAAAGTGCCGCATTTCACAACGCAGCACCTTTACTAAACAACTAAGAAAAAACTATACTATCATAACTGATTATATACATGTGCAAACTATTCACATAGTCCTCACACACCGCAAATATACGAAACATTTTTCTTATGACAAATTTCGGGAGCTAAAAATGCAATAAAAAATTATTACATTTTCATTTTTCCCACATTTATCCACAAAAAATGACATAAACAGCAGTCGGACTCGCCAATGGAACGAAAAATTCCAAAGGTGAGTCCGACCGATTTTATCTCAAAAAAAGAGTGTGACTACTTATACTCTTCCCAGCTCTTAACGGGAATCTCCTCGACACCCATCTTGCAGAATGCACGGATGAATGCGCTTGCGAGACGCGCGTTAGTAATAAGAGGAATATTGTGGTCGATAGCCGCACGACGAATTCTGTAACCGTTGGTAAGCTCGCGCTTAGTGTGGTTCTTGGGAATATTGATGATAAGATCGAAGTCGTGGTCGGCAATCATCTTCATGATGTTATTCTCGTTGTCGGGAGACTCATCGGGCCACAGCACAGGAGTAGCAGCGATTCCGTTTGCATTGAGGAAGTCGGCAGTACCCGATGTTGCGTAAATCTTGTAACCCTTGCTTGCAAGCAGAGCCGAAGACTCGAGAAGGTCAACCTTTGATTTTGAAGCACCCGAAGATACCATTACGCTCTTCTTGGGAACATCGTAACCAACAGCAATCATTGCATTGAGGAGTGCCTCTTCGAAGTCGTCGCCGATGCAACCAACCTCACCTGTAGAAGACATATCCACGCCAAGAACGGGGTCAGCCTGATGCAAGCGAGAGAATGAGAACTGCGAAGCCTTAACGCCAATCCAGTCGATGTCGAACGCAGACTTGTCGGGCTTGCTGTAGGGAGCATCGAGCATGATGCGTGTAGCTGTCTCGATGAAGTTGCGTTTCAGCACCTTTGAAACGAAGGGGAACGAACGAGACGCACGGAGGTTACACTCGATAACCTTAACCTCGTTGTTCTTTGCAAGGAACTGAATGTTGAAGGGGCCTGAAATATTGAGCTCTTTCGCAATGCGACGGCTGATTTTCTTGATGCGACGAGCAGTCTCGAAGTAAATTTTCTGAGCGGGGAACACCAATGTAGCGTCACCAGAGTGAACACCGGCAAACTCTACATGCTCTGAGATTGCATACTCAACAACCTCGCCATTCTGAGCAACAGCATCGAACTCAATCTCCTTAGTCTCCATCATGAACTGCGAAACAACCACGGGGAACTCCTTAGAAACCTCAGCAGCCATCTGCAAGAACTCTTTGAGCTCGTCCTCATTGTGGCACACGTTCATCGCAGCACCAGAAAGCACGTACGAGGGACGTACAAGCACAGGATAGCCAACCTTCTCTACGAATGCCTCCATGTCCTCGATGCTTGTAAGCTCTTTCCACGCGGGCTGGTCGATGCCAAGCTGGTCGAGCATAGCCGAGAATTTGTGACGGTTCTCTGCGCGGTCGATAGAAACGGGAGAAGTACCGAGAATGGGCACTGACTGACGGTGCAGTTTCATTGCAAGGTTATTGGGAATCTGACCACCCACTGACACGATTACGCCACCGGGCTGCTCGAGGTCGATAACGTCAAGCACGCGCTCGAACGAAAGCTCGTCGAAGTAGAGACGGTCGCACATGTCATAGTCGGTAGACACTGTCTCGGGGTTGTAGTTAATCATGATAGACTTGTAGCCGAGCTTGCGCGCTGTCTGAACGGCGTTAACCGAACACCAGTCGAACTCGACAGAAGAACCGATGCGGTAAGCACCCGAGCCGAGCACAACTACAGACTTGTCATTCTTATAGTAATTTACATCGTAGCCCGAAACGCCGTATGTCATATACAGATAGTTTGTAAGTTCGGGGTGCTCCGATGCGATTGTATTGATGCGCTTAACAGCGGGAAGAATGCTCAACTCCTTACGACGTGCACGAATAGCGAGGCTGTCACGCTCCATATTGTCTTTAGACTTAATCACGAAGCGAGCAATCTGGAAGTCAGAGAAGCCAAGCTCCTTAGCCTTGCGGAGAACATCCTCGGGGAGTTCCTCTACGCTATTGTACTGTGAAAGAACAGCCTTGTAGTCTACGATATTTTTAAGTTTGCCCAAGAACCAGGGATCGATCTTTGTCAATTCGCTGATGCGCTCGATAGTGTAACCCTGCTCGAGTGCCGAAGCGATTGAGAAGATACGAAGGTCGGTGGGGTTAGCAAGCTCCTCGTCGAGGTTATCGAAGTGAGTATGCTCGTTACCCACGAAGCCGTGCATGCCCTGACCAATCATACGGAGACCCTTCTGGATAACCTCCTCGAAAGAGCGACCGATAGACATAATCTCACCTACAGACTTCATGCTTGAGCCAATCTGACGAGAAACGCCGGCAAACTTTGTCAAGTCCCAACGGGGTATTTTACAAATCAAGTAATCGAGCTGGGGAGCCTCGTATGCAGAATTGGGAGTACCCATCTCACCAATCTGGTCGAGAGTGTATCCGAGAGCAATCTTTGCAGCAACAAATGCAAGAGGATAACCTGTTGCCTTTGAAGCAAGAGCCGAAGAGCGGCTGAGACGTGCGTTAACCTCGATTACGCGGTAGTCGTTAGTCTCGGCGTTGAACGCATACTGGATGTTACACTCACCCACGATACCCAAGTGGCGGATACATTTTACAGAAATCTCCTGAAGCATCTTCACCTGCTCGTCGCTGAGCGAGCATGTGGGAGCAACAACGATAGACTCACCTGTGTGGATACCCAGAGGGTCGAAGTTCTCCATGCTTGCAACTGTGAAGCAGTGGTCGTTAGCGTCGCGGATAACCTCGAACTCAACCTCTTTCCAGCCTTTCAACGACTCCTCGACAAGAATCTGGGGAGCAAATGTGAAGGCACTCTCGGCAAGCTCGATGAACGAAGCCTCGTCGCGGCAGATACCACTACCGAGACCACCGAGTGAGTAGGCCGAACGTACCATTACAGGGAAGCCAATCTCGTGAGCAGCCTTGAGAGCATCCTCCATGCTCTCAACAGCCTGGCTGACGGGAGTCTTCATGGGAATCTCATCGAGCTTCTTAACGAAGAGGTCGCGGTCCTCGGTGTTCATGATAGCCTCGACAGAAGTACCGAGCACCTTTACGCCATATTTGTCAAGAATACCTTTTGTGTAAAGCTCTGTACCGCAGTTCAATGCTGTCTGGCCACCAAATGCCAACAAAATACCGTCGGGACGCTCCTTTTTAATAATCTCCTCAACGTAGTATGTATTTACAGGGAGAAAATATACTTTATCGGCAATACCCTCTGATGTCTGAATAGTGGCAACGTTAGGATTAACCAATACTGACTGTATACCCTCTTCACGCAGAGCCTTCAACGCCTGCGAACCGGAGTAATCGAACTCACCGGCCTGACCGATACGCAACGCACCGGAACCAAGCAGCAACACTTTTTTAAGTTTTTCTTTCATATCCTTTTCGGTATTTAGTATTTATTATTTTTTCAATATTTTCGATTCGTAATATTCTATATAAGCAATGTTTGCCATCTTGTTACCGCCGGCAGTGGGGTACTTTCCGCTGAAGTACCAGTCACCGGGATGCGCGGGACAGGCCTGATGCAATCCATCCATGCTCTGGAAGATAATTTCGAGGTCGGCCTTGAGGTCGGCAGGCTTCAAGAGCTCCACAATTTTTGCCGAAATTTCGTCTGCCGTAAGCTGGGCATATAATGCACGCGTGCAGTTTGTAATTTCGTCATCCTCTTTCTTTATCTCCTCTATACATTGTTTATATGTATCGTGTATCACATTCTCCTTGCCCTTCTCCTTCAAAAGGTCAAGTGCAGCGAAGAACGCCACAAAATGGTCAAATTTCTCCATGTCGATACCATAGTAGTCGGGGTATCTTATCTGGGGGCTCGACGATGCAACGATAATCTTCTTTGGCTCGAGTCTGTCGAGAATGTTAAGGATGCTCTGACGAAGAGTCGTTCCGCGAACGATACTGTCGTCAATAACCACAAGATTATCAACCTTCGGCCTTATTGTGCCATAGGTAATGTCGTACACGTGGCCGGCAAGGTCGTTGCGCTTGACGTCGGTAGAAATGAACGTACGCATCTTGATATCCTTGTTGGCAACCTTCTCTTGACGCACCTTGCGCGAGAGAATATCCTTTATCTTGGCATCCGTCAGATTATCTTTGTTTGCCGCAATCTCCTTTATTTTCCACTCGTTCAGGTAGTCCTCCATAGAGTCGACCATTCCATAGAATGCCATCTCTGCGGTGTTGGGAATGAACGAGAATACAGTATTGTCGAGGTCGTAGTTTACAGCCTCGAGAATCTGGTCGCGCAAGTTCGCACCCAGCATCTTTCTCTCGAGATAGATATCTCTGTCGTTACCGCGACTGAAATATATACGCTCGAACGAGCAAGGCTGCATTGTTATCTGAGGCACCAGCTGCTCTTGACGCAGATTACCGAACTTGTCCATAATCAATGCCTCGCCGGGCTTCAGCTCTACCACCTGGTCGGTCTTCAGATTAAGTGTAGTCTGAAGTGCCACACGCTCGCTGGCAACAGCAAAAATTTCATCGTCAGCGTACCAGAAGGCTGTACGTATGCCCCAAGGGTCGCGCATTGTGAACATTTCGCCACTGCCTGTTACTCCGCAGAATACGTAGCTGCCATCGAGCAACGGAGTGGATGTCCTGAGTACATTTGCAGTGTCTATGCGCTCCTCTATTGCATTTGTAATATCCATACCCTCGAGCCCCTCGGCCTCGCACTCTTTGAACACTCGCTCAATCTCTCTATCGAGACGATGGCCCATAAGCTCGAGCAGAATGTACGTATCGGCGTACACGCGGGGGTGCTGTCCGTGCGAAACAAGTTCCTTGAACACTTTATCCATGTTCGTAATGTGGAAATTTCCGCAAAGGGCAAGGTTCTTCGCACGCCAGTTGTTACGGCGCAAGAAAGGATGCACAAACTGCAATCCCTCTTTGTCGCTGGTAGTGTAACGAAGGTGTCCCATATAAAGTTCTCCGGCGAAAGGCAGATTCCTGTATGCATAGTCTGCATCGTTTCTCAATTCGACAGGAGAATTGGCATATTTTTTCTCGGCAGCAGCAAATATTTCAGATATTGCGCCCGAGCCTTCGGCTCTCTCGCGGAACATATAATCCTCGCCGGGATTGGCCTCGAGTTTCACGCAAGCAATACCCGCGCCCTGCTGACCGCGATTGTACTGCTTGTTCATAAGCAGGAAGAGCTTATTCATGCCATATGTCCACGTTCCGTACTTCTCTTGATAAAAGTTCAAGGGCTTACGCAAACGTATCATAGCTACGCCACACTCATGTACCAAAGGCTCCATAAATACCTATAAATTAACTAAAAAAATGGCCGTTTCAACAGAAACGACCATAAACAATATATCTATATACAGACAAAAACAAATAATTGTCGTGCAAAAAATAAGAGCGACTATCAGATGCGGATAAACAGATAGTTCCGTTACCCTGCATACAGTATTGCTTCATATTCTTGACAAACATCATTATTCGTTTCATCCTATTAATCATCAAACTGTCAAAGGGAAAACACGGGCATCACCCGCCGAAATTCCCCATAAATAACCGGCGTCGCAACGGCAGCGCAAACAAACGCGGCCCATGTACGCAATTTTAGCGATGCAAAGATACAATTTTTTCTACAATATGAAAAACGTTAGCAAGAATAAAATAATTTATTTTCGAAAAAAAATATTTCTTGCCATCCGGTGCCCCACGCGGCACAAAAAAGAATGAAAAAACAGAAGATTTTTATTGTCGATAATGCATTTTATCATTACCTTTGCACCGCATTTAAGGAAAATGCATCGGCCGAATTAGCTCAGTTGGTAGAGCAACTCATTCGTAATGAGTAGGTCCGGGGTTCGAGTCCCCGACTCGGCTCAAAGTGAAACATTTGACAATAAATTTCCACAAGAGGCTCGACGCGCAGCGTCGAGCCTCTCTTTTTCCCGCTACCCGACCGGCAGGAACAAAAAAAAAGAGTTTGCCCGATGGACAAACTCTTTATGGGGGTGGGTAAGCTACCTAAATCGCGCCGCTACAACCAACTACCTTTGCTGCGGTCAAGCCCTGGAGGATTCGCCGGGAGCTGGCCGTATAGGACTTACCCATATCTTTTGCAAAGATACGACTAATTTTCGAATCTGCAAAATATCCGTCTATAAATTATCATTCAGGTGCGATTTTTGCTGCATTTTCGGGCTTTTCGCAGCCTCGACGCACTACTCCTGCGACAGATTCACCGAATAGTATGCACGCTTGCCCGAAGATGTCACGCCCGAAATGAACAGCACCTGGTCGGTCGAAGCATTCGCCTGCTTGATAGCCTTCTGAATATCATCGAGACTCTTCATGGGCACATTGTTCACCTTCTGCACAACGAATCCTTTCTTGATTCCCGCCTCGGCGAAGCGACCCTTTGAAACCTCGAGCACTTTAAGGCCGTAGCTAACCTTATAGAGGCGCATATCCTTCTCGTCAACCTCTTTGAATGTGGCACCGAGCATGTCAAGGTCGGCATTTTTCACCACATTGGTGTTTCCCTGCACATTTTTCAGGACAACATCAACCTCTTTCTCCTTTTTATTGCGCATGATTGTCAATTTCACCTTGTCGCCCGGCTGATGCTTTGTAAACATCTCCTGCATCTGCGCCATATTCTTTATTTTAGCACCATCGACAGCTACAATAACGTCGCCAACCTCGATACCCGCCTCTTGCGCAGCGCCATCTGCCATAACCTCGCTCACATAAACTCCATCCACAGTACCAAGCTCTTTCTCCTCGGCAAGCTCGGCGGTAACCGTGCCACCCATAATTCCGAGAATAGCTCTCTGCACGGTGCCATACTCTTTAAGGTCGGACACCACTTTTGTCATTATGCTCGTGGGGATTGCAAAGCCGTAGCCTGCATAAGAACCTGTAGGAGAGGTAAGTACAGAGTTTATTCCCACAAGCTCGCCCGCAGCATTCACGAGCGCACCGCCGCTGTTACCCTGATTGATGGCCGCGTCAGTCTGTATGAACGACTCGATTCCGCCATTGTAGACACCCAAAGTACGAGCCTTCGCGCTGACGATTCCCGCAGTCACGGTAGACGTAAGGTTAAAGGGGTTACCCACGGCAAGCACCCACTCACCTATCTTAAGATTGTCGCTGTCACCCACAGGCAGGGCGGGGAGCTTTTCGTCGACCTCTATTTTTATAAGTGCAAGGTCGGTATTCTCGTCACTTCCCACGAGGCGGCCCTTGAAAGAGCGGTTGTCGTTGAGGGTAACATCAATCTCGTCGGCACCGTCAATCACATGATGATTGGTAACAATATAGCCATCCTCGGAGAGAATAACGCCCGAGCCGAAGCCCACGCGCGGCTGAGTTCTCACCTGCTGACGACGGCCCATTCCGTCACCGAAGAAAAAGTCGTAGATATCCGGAGCGCGCTGAATAGTCTGTGTGCGACCATTCTGTGTAGATTTTATATGAACCACCGCATGCACCGACCTATCGGCAGCCTCTGTAAGGTCGACACGCTGCTGAGGAGCTGCAGCCGATGCAAAAGCAGCCTTCTGTATGGGCAGTTCGACACTATTGGCATTTTTAACCTCGGCAATATCACTTTTCTCTATTACTTTGTAGGTTGTAACAGATGCAACCGTAGCGCTCACTGCAACAACAGCCGCGCCATAAAGCAAACTTTTAATTCCCATTTTCATAACTCTATTTAAGATTTTTGTTAAATTCAATATCCGTTTATAACATTCGCACTGCAAATATAAACGCAAAAACATTGAAACGTAAAGAACACCGCCGTTTTTTGCCTTCATTTAACAAACGGGGCAACGAATTAACACTTGTTTCACCTTAAAAAGTGGCTTTTCACATTTATTCAAACAAGCGAAAGAAAGGAAAGGCTAAACAAAGGAAAAGAGTATATATTTTTGATTTTTAGGCTGCATAGGCTGCGAACGGAAAAGCAGTTTGCGCCATCTTTAGATAAGATAGGATTCGCCTCGGCAATACAAAAAAGCCAGCTTTTTTTGTATTACTTGCACTATCTTTAGATAAGATAGGCGGCGAGCGAAAAGGGCGGCTTGCACTATCTTTAGATAAGATAGGCGGCGAGCGAAAAGGCAGCTTGCGCTATCTTTAGATAAGATAGGCGGCGCCTCGGGAGAAAAAATAAATAAATTTATTTTGTTCTCCTCTCGGCTTGCACTATCTTTGCATCAGTTTAGCAAAAGCAGTCGGACAGTCTGTCGCCGTTGCCACAGGCAAAGGAGGAAAGTCCGGGCAGCACAGAGCACTCCACTTCCTAACAGAAAGCTGTTCGCGAGGGCAGAGTAACGTAGAAGAAAATAACCGCCCGCAAGGGTAAGGGTGAGAAGGTGGGGTAAGAGCCCACCGGTCGTGCAGCGATGTACGAGCCGTGCGTCTTGGAGGCTGCAAGTTCGCGTATACCGACGTTCGAGGGCTGCTCGCCCGAGTCGGAGGGTAGAACGCTCCAGCCCAATGGTGACATTGGGAGTAGATGAATGGCAGACACCTTTTTCACAAAAGGCACAGAACCCGGCTTATAGTCTGACTGCTTATTTTTTTTGCAAACGTTGTTGTTTTCATAGACAGGGATTTACATTCACAAATGTTAATCCCTGTTTTTACTATCAGCACTTATATACATTAAAAAAAGCAGCCACCATGCAACAAAGAGAAAAGGAAATATACAAAATAACAACTATCGGAGGAGTGGGCAACCTGTTGCTTCTTATCTTCAAATTCATTGCGGGTTTCGTGGGCAACAGTGCAGCCATGATAGCCGACGCCGTACACTCGTTATCGGACTTTCTCACAGATATTGTGGTTGTAATTTTCGTGCGCATCTCCTCGCGAAAAGAAGACTCCGACCACAATTACGGTCATGGAAAATTCGAGACACTCGCCACGGTAATCATTGGAATAACCCTTGGCATCATAGGCTTCGAGATTATGAAAAACGGAGTCACCACCATTGCAGAAGTAATAAAAGGAGCCGAAATTCCCGCACCAAGCACATTGGCACTCGTTGCAGCCATCGCATCAATCATCATAAAAGAGATACTATACAGACTCACTGCAGCAATAGGCCAAAAATATAATTCACCCGCAGTGGTGGCCAATGCGTGGCACCACCGCAGCGACGCATTTTCGTCAATAGGTACAGCCGTCGGCATCGGCGGAGCTATTCTTTTAGGCTCGTCGTGGAGAATCCTGGACCCGATAGCAGCAGTCATTGTAAGCATATTCATTCTGCAGACAGCCTACCAACTGACAAAAGGAGGCATAGACGAACTGCTCGAAAAATCGCTGCCGCGAGAAACTGAAGAAAAAATAAAAGAGATTATACTTTCCGTAAAAAAGACAGGCGCGCCCCATCATCTGCGCACCCGTCGCATAGGCAGCCACTACTCTATCGATGTTCATGTGAGAATGGATAGAAACATCAGCCTGCTCGAAGCGCACGACATTGCAACAGAAATCGAGCAAAGGCTGAAGAAAGAATACGGCGAAGGGACGTTTATAAACATCCATATGGAGCCGCAAAAAGTATCCGCAGAATAAACACCTATGCAGTGTGGAATTCAATGAGACCCTTCATGGGGCTCTCTACTATATTTCCTATTGAGAGTCCGAGGCTCTCGGCAGCCTCTTTCACCTCTTCTTGGAAGTTCACCGCAATGCCACCTACAAAATGCACCGGCAACCACGACCTGCGGTATGCCATGGAATTGTGCTGGAAGAATGCCACGAAACTTTTCACAAGCATATTGCGAATTTCGGGGTTTCGGCGATTCTCGCAAAGGAACGGCGAGAGGCTCGCAAGGAATCGTCCGGGCATAGGCTCGCGATAGACGCGCTCAAGAATTTTTGCAACGTCGAGATTGTACTGCTCGAAGAACTTCGTGCAGATTTCCTGCGAGAACTGCCTCTTCAGACAACCATTGACAAGCTGTCGGCCCAGAGTGGCACCACTACCCTCGTCGCCCAGAATGAATCCCAGCGGAGGAATATTATCCACAATCTTCTTGCCATTATAGTAGCACGAATTTGAGCCGGTGCCCAGGATGCAGGCAATACCCTCTTCGTGGCCGCACAATGCACGAGCAGCCGCCAACAAGTCACTGTTAATCTCAATATCTCTCGTAACAAAGAGCGACTCAAGCGCAGTTCTCATGCGCAGGTTAGCCTCTTCGTAGGCGCAGCCTGCGCCATAGAAGAAAATTCTGTCGGGCTCTCTACCCTCGAGCTGAGGCTTCAATTCTCTCTCGAGAATCTCGGCAATATCCTCACATTTCTGCTGCGTGGGGTTCAGCCCCTGAGTCTTTGCACGCAACAACACCGCATCATCATCCAAAAGCACCCAATCGGTCTTTGTGGAACCACTGTCAGATATAAGAATCATAATATTATTTTTGTTTTTTACCAAAGCCGGGAGCAATCTTCAAACGCGCCGAAACGATAAAGGTTACCGCGCAGCAGATTATCACCCAAACGAAAAAGTTAAAATAGCCCAAACTCTCCTGGATATAGCCCGACACCATTCCCGGCAACATCATTCCCAGCGCCATGAACGCCGTGGAAATTGCATAGTGGGCGGTAGGATACTCTCCTTGGGCAAAATATATTAGATAGAGCATATAGGCTGTAAATCCGAAGCCATAGCCAAGCTGCTCGATAAAGACACAGCTGTTTATAATCGCAAGACTATCGGGCTGAGCATAAGCAAGATAAACATACACAAGGTCGGGAACGGAGATTGCAAGCACCATCGGCCACAGCCAATATTTAAGGCCGTTGCGCGAAATGCATATTCCGCCAAGAATACCGCCGGCAATGAGGCCGATAACACCTATCGTTCCGTATGTAATTCCTATCTGCTCGGTAGTCATCGCAAGACCACCCTCGGCGCGACCATCCATCAGGAAAGGATTAATCAGCTTCACCAGCTGCGCCTCGGGCAACCTGAAGAGCAGCATAAAGAGCAGCGCCGGCACAATGTCGGGCTTTTTAAAATAGGTGGAGATTATCTTTCCGAAGCTCGCAAACGCCTCTTTTATTCCCGAGACGTTGCGCGACACGTCCGACGCAGGACGCGGCAACGCGCGATTGTGGTAGAGGCCAAGCAACAGCAGCAGAGCACACAGAATGCCGAACGTAACACTCCACGCGAGAGCAATATTCTGCGTCACCACCTCCAATTTTCCTGCAAGATAGATTAAAATACCCTGCCCAAAAATTGTTGCAATGCGGTAGAAAGTGCTTCTTATTCCAGCGAAGAACGACTGTCCCTCTTCGCCCAGGCCAAGCATATAAAAGCCGTCAGCGGCAATGTCGTGCGTGGCAGAGCTGAACGCCATCAGCCAAAAAAGGCAGAGCGTCCACTGCAGGAAGCTGCTCAGAGGAACAGTGAAGGCTATCGACGCCAGACACGCACCCATAAGCAACTGCGTAGCCACAATCCACATGCGGCGTGTGGAGAGCATGTCCACGATGGGGCTCCAGAATGGCTTTATCACCCACGGCAGATAGAACCAGCTTGTGTACAGCGCAATATCGGCATTGCTGATACCCATCCTTTTATAAAGAATCACCGAGATTGCCGTTACTGCAAAATAGGGCAATCCCTCGGCAAAATAGAGCGAAGGCACCCAACGCCACCCTTTTTTTATTTCGTTCATCGTATAAATATCTTATTCAATAAAATGTAGCCTTTCCGCAGTGGGAAACAGCGCACGTCACCGCCATTGTTCCGCAAAAAAGCGAGCAAAATTTCAAAATGCAATATTCGCTATTTTTTTTCAGAAAATCAAGCCTTCCACCAACAAAAAGAGCACAAAAATATAGTTGCCACGCATCAAATGCGCGGCAACTATATTTTATGAATCGAATGTTAATATTAAACGATACCCTGAGCCATCATTGCGCGCGCAACCTTCAGGAAGCCTGCAACGTTAGCACCCTTAACATAGTCAACGTAACCATCCTCGCGAGTACCATACTTCACACAAGAAGCGTGGATATTCTTCATAATCTCGTGGAGTTTCTCGTCAACAGTCTCAGAGCTCCAGTTAATATGAGCAGCATTCTGTGACATTTCGAGACCCGATACAGATACACCACCTGCGTTAGAAGCCTTACCGGGAGCATAGAGCAAGCCTGCCTCCTGGAAAGTATTTACAGCCTCGGGAGTAGAAGGCATGTTCGCGCCCTCTGAAACTGCAATTACACCGTTGGCAACAAGCATCTTAGCGTGCTCGCCGTTAATCTCATTCTGAGTAGCCGAGGGAAGTGCAATGTCGCCCTTCTCGCCCCAAGGCTTCTGACCAGCAACATATTGGCAACCATATTTATCAGCATACTCCTTGATACGTCCGCGACGTACATTCTTGAGCTCCATGATAAAGTCGAGCTTCTCGCGTGTGATACCATCAGCATCGTAGATGTAACCGTCAGAGTCGCTCATTGTAACTACCTTACCACCAAGCTGAATAACCTTCTCTACTGTGTACTGAGCCACGTTACCCGAACCAGATACAAGACAAACTTTACCCTTGATATCCTCGCCGCGTGTCTTCAACATCTCCTGGAGGAAGTAGATGTTACCGTAACCTGTAGCCTCGGGACGGATGAGTGAACCACCGAAGTCGAGACCTTTACCTGTGAACACACCTGTAAACTCGCGTGTGAGTTTCTTGTACATACCAAACATGTAACCTACCTCACGACCGCCTACGCCGATGTCACCTGCGGGAACGTCCATATCAGGACCGATGTTGCGCCACAACTCTGTCACGAATGCCTGACAGAAACGCATAACCTCTGCCTCGCTCTTGCCTTTGGGGTCGAAGTCCGAACCACCCTTTGCACCACCCATGGGGAGTGTAGTAAGCGCATTCTTAAATGTCTGCTCAAAAGCAAGATATTTCAATATGTTTGTGTTTACTGAAGGATGGAAACGGATACCACCTTTGTAAGGACCGATAGCGTTGTTGTGCTGTACGCGGTAACCCAAATTGGTCTGTACATTACCCTTATCGTCCACCCATGTTACGCGGAACTGCAAGATTCTATCGGGAATACAAAGACGCTCTATCAGGTTGCAAGCCTCAAATTCAGGATGTTTGTTATACTCATCTTCAATGGTGCGAAGCACCTCCTCCACTGCCTGGAAATACTCGGGCTCGTTGGGATAGCGTTGTTTCAGCTTTTCTAATGTTGTTTCTACGTTCATACTTCTACTATTATCTTTTCATTTTCTTTTTGTACGGCGCAAAGGTAATAATTTTTATTTGGAAACTGTGCAAAAAGATGAAAGAAATTTATATAAAAACCTAAAAAAAAGACTTTTATGTATATTTATTCCTAAATAATGCATATTATTCATGGAGAAAATCATTTTTATTGTTCTTTCAAAGCGCTTACATTTTGTTCGCATTATCATCATAAAGCTAACAATTTAACACCCGTGCCAAATATTTAGACAAATTATGACAAAATTAGCAACATCACACACATGAACCATATACACAAGCCCCCGCAAAGCCTGTGAACTTTGCGGGGGGATATGCAAAAAATATATATTTCACATTCAATACATTTCAATATATTCGAAAGTATTGCCAACCTCCTGCAGATAACGCGAAAATTCCTCTTTCGAGATTACCACCGTCGCGCGGTTGTCGTTAGGATGGAAGCTGTAAAGGTCGTATTTCTGCAAATTTGCATCGAGGAAAAGATGAACATGATTCTCTGTATCGTTTATAAGGCCGAAAGGCGACACCGAGCCGGGGGTGATTCCCAGATACTTTTCCATGCGCGGAGGCGAGGCAAACGACAGCTTACCCTGGTGCAGACGCTGCTCAAGATCGTGAATATCGAGGTCCTGCTCGCAATCGAGCACCACAAGATAGTGGCGGTTGCCCTTGTGATTCCTGAAGAAGAGATTCTTGCAGTGTTTCGAGCCATCCTGACGCCAATGAGCCTTGGCAATAGCAATGGTGGGCGCCTCGGGGTGCTCGTACCAATCATAGACGAAGCCTCTCTCGTCGAGAAAAGCCAATACCTTTTTTATTTTTTCCGATTCCATAATTACAGAGACATAATATCGTTACACAATGCGTCCACCGCTTCGTCGCGCGTAGCCCAGCTTGTACAGAAACGCACCACGTCGCGCTCGTCGTCATATTTTCCCCACACTTCGAAAAGATATTTTTCGGCCAGCGTCTGCTGCTGGGCCTTTGTCAATGCCGGGAACTGCATATTCGTAACCGACGGCACCCAGAGTGGCACTCCTCGCTGCTCAAAAGCATTGCGCACACGCATGGCAAGCGCATCGGCGTGACGCGCGAGCTTAAAGTAGAGGCAGTCGTTGCCACCGCGCATAAGCTCGGCAAACTGAATACCCAAGAGACGTCCCTTCGCCAACATTCCTCCATGCTGCTTGATCGCGTAGCGGAAGCTGCGCTGCATTTCTTTATCGGAAAAGACGACAGCCTCGCCGAAAAGCGCACCCACCTTTGTGCCGCCAATATAAAATACGTCGCACAGACGCGCAAGGTCGGCAAGCGTTACGTCGCAGCCGTCAGCCTGCAGGCCGTAGCCCAGACGCGCGCCGTCTACAAACAGATAGAGGCCGTTCGCGCGGCAATACTCCGAAATTTCGGTCAGCTCCTTTTTACTATATATAAGGCCATTCTCGGCGGGACACGAAAGGTACACCATTCCCGGCTGCACAGTGTGCTCGTGCACAGGGTCGTTCCAGTGTCCCTCGTAGCAATCCTTTATCTGCTGCAGTGTCAGGCGTCCGTCGGCCGACGGAAGAGCGATAATCTTGTGTCCCGTAGCCTCGGGAGCACCCGTCTCGTGAACATTAATGTGGCCGCCCTCGGCCGAAATTACTCCCTGATAGCTGCGCAGGAGAGCATCGATGACCGTCACGTTAGTCTGCGTGCCGCCCACAAGAAACTGCACTCCAAGCTCGTTGTTACCGCAATGTTCGCGTATAATCGCACGCGCCTCTTCGCAGAATTTATCTTCGCCGTATCCGGGTGTCTGCTCGAAATTGGTGCGCACAAGAGCGTCGAGTATCGCAGGATGCGCCCCCTCAATATAATCGGAATTAAAAAGTATCATACTCATTTATCATCATTAAGTTCGTCTCTGAAATTGCGCAAGCCCCTGCTCACGTTACACAAAAATTCGGCCACCTTGTGTCTGTAGAAGAAAAGCAGAGAGACTATCAGGATGATGAAAATCTCTGTTGAACTGAGAGACACCGGGATTATAAAAAATGCAACCATATTAATGTAAAAGTTTCACTCTGCGAAAATAGCACAAAGCGCGGGGCAGACAAAATTATTTCGCGAAAAATCCCGCAGAGGCAGACAAAAAATGTGCGGCAGAAAATTCCGCCGCACATTATCGTTAGTCACCCGACTCGAAAAAGAGCCGTTATAATTTCACGCTGTTCATGAATTTGTCCACAATCACTCCGTCCACAGCCTTGAGCGCGAACTTCACGTTGCGTTTCGCCTTCATACGCACCTTGAAGAGCACTCCACTGCCGTTGATTCTCGCCTGCTCGCCCAAATTGACGAATGTAGGATAGAGAGCAGTAGTGCCGTCAGTGTGCAGACGGTTCTTTGTAAGATTCTGCATAGCCTTTACGGGAAGAGCACCCTCGGGGAACTGAACATCGACAAACTCGTAGTCGGCAGTGCTGTAGGGAAGCGCAAAGCTCAACGCATTCACAGCCGCGAGAGAGTCACCGCTTACGGTAATCTCTACAGTCTCGCCCGCAGCATAGCTCTTCTTGTCGGCAGCAATGGTAATTTTACCGCCGAGCGCGCCCTCGCTTGCACCGTTCACTCCATCGTTCAGGCAGGTAGCCACGGCAGAAATGTCGTATGCGTCGATGAGGCCGTTGCGGTTAATGTCGCCCATGCTTATGTAGCCGAAGTCCGAATCGCTCTTGCGCAGACCTGTGTAGTTCATGTAAGAGGTAAGGTCATTCTCGTCAATCTTGTTGTCGTGGTTGATGTCGCCGGGAATGTAGCTCTCGGTGCCGGGCACCTTGAAGATGTAGAGCTCGCGGCCCGAGCCGTAGTCGCCAAGCGCCTTTGTCACGTTAATCTTAATGTAACGCGCAACGGGCTTCTCGTCGAATGTGAAGACCTTAACCTCGGGGTCGCGTTTCCATGTGAAGTTCACAGGCTTGCTCCAGTTTACTTTATCCTCGCTGTAAGATACGTTACCCTCGAGGATGGTACCGTTACCTGTGTCGAGACGAGGCAGATAGTGGAATTTATCGAGAGTATTCACGCTGTGGAGGTCGATAATCATGTCAAAGGGCACAGCCTTTGTGCTATATTTTGTGTGCCATACGTTACCCTCTTCGAAGTCGAAGATGCGGTTGGTACCCTGTCCACCCTGATTCTGGGCAGTGGTAACGGCTGTAACGCCCTTGAGCGCAAACTCAAGAGGATTGCTCTTTGTCTTTACAGAGAGCTCGGCCCAGTCGGAAACGCCGCTCTTGTTCACCGCACGCACCTTGAATGTGTAGTCGGTAACAGCCTGCAGATTCTCGAAGAGCAGCTTCTCCTCTTTAATTGTAGAGTAGAGAACATCCTCGAACATAATCTCGTAGTAGTCGGCACCCTGCACCTTCTCCCATGTGGGGGTGAGTGTGTAGGCCTCGCGATTCTCCTCTTTCATTGCCACTTTGGGAGCCGAGAGAGCGCCCTCGCTCTTGAGCAATGCATCGGCAGGATTATACTCGTAGCCCTTGATTGTGAGAGCCATCGCATTCTGTGTAACGTCGCAGCCTGCAACCTTCACCCAAATTTGGGGATTCTTTGCAAGTGTAAGATGCTCGAACTCGCTGCCGGGAGTGGCGAAGCGGTTGAGGTTGGGAGCAGGATAATAGAAGTAGCAATTCTCGCCCTTCTCGAACTCTTCGAGCGAAGCAACCTGCGCGAGCTTAACGTTCTTCTTGCCCACCTTCACGGCTACCTTCTTGGGAGCCTTTGTGGCATTCACCTTGAAGACTGTGCGTTTCTCCTTCACGAAGCCCTCGAAGCAGCCCTTTGTAGGATTGATGGTTACAGTAACATTCTGCTTGTCGTCGCACGCCTGCTCGATGAGCGTCGTTGCAAACTCGCCGCGGCGGTAGGCCTCGCTCTTGCCATCGTCGTCGTACTCTGTGAACGAGCTTGTGCCACCGGGGTAAAGTTCGTACATTCTTAGGCTCTTGTCAATCTCAGCAACATTGTTGTTGGGCTCGGTCATGGGAATAATCGCACCCTGCTTGATGTACACGGGCAACTTCCAGATGGGAGCATCGACGTTGTTCAGGATGCGTCCGCCATCATATTTCTCGCCTGTAAAGTAGTCGATCCACACGCCTTTGGGCAGATAGATGCCGTTGCGCACGTCGTTGCCATACTCGTCGGCATCTGTCGGCTGATAGATGGGAGCAACGAGCATATAGGGGCCGTACATAAACTGATACTGTGTAGAAGTGCCGAGTGTGTAGGCATTCTCCTCTTCGAGGAACATCGCACGCATCATGGGATTGCCGTCGATAGCCTCGTAAGCGATGCTGTATGCATAGGGCATAATCTCGGACTTTATTTTAAGGTACGAGCGGTTGATAGATGTTGCCGGCTCGCCCAACGCCTGAGGATATTTTTCGTTGGCGCCCCAGCCGTCCATATTCAGCTGCATGGGGGTGAAGGTCTTCCACTGGTAATCGCGGATGTTGACCTCCATATTTTTTCCACCGAAAATACCGTCCATGTCCGAAGTGATGTTAGGCTGTCCCGAAAGGCCCGAGCCAATGCATGTGGGAATGTGGAAACGGATGTACTCCCACTCGCCACCACTCTGGTCTCCTGTCCATATTGTTGCGTAGCGCTGTGTGCCCGCCCAACCATCGAGAGAAATGATGAAAGGACGGCAGTCATCGCCATAGTAGGGCATTATGTGTGCAGCGTCGGTCACTCCGTTGAGGCCGAATGAGTATCCGGCACCCACCCAGGCAACGTCGGTCTTGAGCACGCGCACGCCCGCGTCGCGCACCTCTCTTATAAGGTCACGCTGCAACAGGGCGCTGATGCCCTCTTTGGGGTGCAGGTTCGACTCGGTCCAGAGACCAATCTCGACACCGTTCTTGCGTGCATAGTCGCCAAACTCTTTAAGGTTCTGCACATTGCCTTCGAGTGTAGATGTCTGTCCGTAGCCCGCGCCATAGCCGTCGTTGGGAAGAATCCAGCCCAAGGGCATGTCGTGGTTGCGGTAACGGTCGATTACGGCACGCGCCGAGAACTGATAATTGTTCTTCTCGCCGTTGAGCGACTCTTTTGTGCCGCCATTGTCATTCTGACTCTCGCGGTAGCGTTTGCCATCCTCGAAGAGCACTCCACCCGCATCCTGCGACTCTTTCCAATAGTCGCGGTTGTAGGCGTTGAGGTGTCCCTCGTAGAATCCGAACTTGGGCAGAAGCACAGGGTTACCCGTCAGCTGATAAAAATCGTTGAGCAGGGCAATGGGCTTCTCGTTCACCATGAAAAAGACGTCAAGATAGTCAGTCTCGTGCATCAGTGTAACCTTGCCCGCCTCGGTAGCGCCAAAGTCATATTTTCCTTTTTTAAATGTGTGCCACATGAATCCGTAGCCCGCAGTCGACCAATAGTTGGGGCTGGGCGATGCTACGCCGCCGTCTGTCCAGCTATTCTGGTTCTCAATGGCAATCACCTTACCTTTGTGCGAGAAACGTCCATTCTGCACGCCACCGCCATAGAAATACTCTTCGGGCGAAGCCTTGAGGCTGATTACCACCTTACCCTTCTTGAACTCTACGGGCGCGCACTCCTCGAAAGCCACCTTGCCGCTGGCAAGATTCTTCGCAGTCATCTGTCCGCTCTTCTTGTCCACAGTAAGCTCCACTGCAGCAGTGGTTACAACATACGCGTCGCTGCTCTCTTTAACGTCGAGCTTGCTCACAGCCTTGCGGGGAGCGTCAACAAGAATTTTCGCCTCGGGAGTAGCCTTGGGGTCGCGTATCATGCCCCCCGCATTGTCGCGGAAGATGCGCACGATATTCTCGCCATAAAAATCGAGCGAAATTCTAACGCCGCTCTCGGTTTTCAGCTCCGCAGTCGTGGGGTTGATTTTACGGATAGCCGTAACCGCCGACGACGCAGCATTGTCGGCAAACACCGCCATGGGCGCGCCAAATGCCAAGGTAGCCGCTGCAGCAGCAACCGCCACCCTTTTACCATTGATTTTAAACAAGTTAATCATAGTCATTATAAATTTATAATCTTAGTTACCCTTGTGAAAGAGCAAATATAAGCCAAAATTTATGAATTTTTATGCAAAAATCGCAAATTTAACTTTTTTAAAATAGCCAATGATGCTCGCCACAAAAAAACCTTTGTATTTTTTAAACAGCTACAAAATTGCCACGTCGATAAAAAGCATTAAATTTGCGACCTGTTTGTACACATAGAATCTATGACCGGAAAAACCATAAAACTCACACAAACATCGGGGCTTATACTCGAAGGCGGAGGAATGCGCGGAGTATTCACCAGCGGAGTGCTCGACAACTTCATGGATCGCGGAATACGTTTCCCCTACACCATCGGTGTCAGCGCAGGCGCCTGCAACGGACTCTCCTATATGTCCGGACAGCGTGGACGAGCAAAATACTGCAACATCGACCTTCTCGAAAAGCACCGCTATATAGGCCTCAAGCATCTGCTGCTCAAAGGCAACATTATGGACTTCGACCTTCTCTTCAAGGCAATCCCCGAGAGAATCTACCCCTATGATTTCGAGGCCTACACGAGCCGCAGCAACAAATTCGAGATGGTAACCACCAGCTGCGAAACAGGCAAGCCCTGCTACTTCGAGGAGAGGAACAGCCCCGACCGCGTCATCGAGATTGTGAGAGCATCGAGCAGCCTGCCGTTCGTCAGCCCCATCGCAAGCGTCGACGGCCTTCCCATGATGGACGGAGGAGTCGCCGACTCCATTCCCCTATTGCGTGCCCGTGAGCTGGGCTACGACAACAATGTGGTGGTGCTCACCCGCAACAAAGGCTACCGCAAGCCCGACAAAAAGACGATGGTACCATTTTTCATGTACCGCAAATACCCCGCGCTGCGCGAGGCTATACGCAACCGCAACGAAATGTACAACAAGCAGATAGCACTCGTCGAAGAGCTCGAAGATGCAGGTCTTCTGACAGTCATTCGCCCCGAGATTCCCATAGTCGTCGGACGCATGGAGTGTGACACACGCAAGCTTCTCGACCTCTACAACGAAGGCTACCGCAGCGCCGCCGGCATCACTTTCGAGACAGAAAAAGACAACCTATAAAAATAAAAACAGAAAAAAATGATAACATTCCTCATCTGCCTTGCGGCACTCGTGACCGCATATTTCACATACGGCAAATACCTTGAGAAGGTGTGCGACATTGACGGAAACAAGCCCACCCCCGCCACCACCATGTACGACGGAGTAGACTACATTCCCATGCCCCGCTGGAAGACATTCCTCATACAGTTGCTCAACATTGCAGGCCTGGGCCCCATCTTCGGAGCGCTGCTGGGCGCCGCCTACGGCCCCGTAGCCTTTCTGTGGATAACCCTCGGAGGCATCTTCATGGGAGCCATGCACGACTTTATCGCCGGAGTAATCTCGCTCAAGAGCAACGGACTGAGCCTCCCCGAAATTATCGGAAACCACCTGGGTAACGGCACAAAAATGTTCATGCGCGTCTTCACGGTGCTGCTGATGGTGCTCGTGGGAGCAGTGTTTATGTCACAGCCAGCAGCCCTCATCGCATCGAACATCTCCCTGCCCTCACTCGAAGCAAGCGAAATTTTCGCGGGAACATCGTGGGAGCTTTTCATCACCCTCATGGCTATTCTCATATATTATATACTCGCCACACTGCTGCCCATCGACAAGATAATAGGCCGCTTCTACCCCATCTTCGGCATTGCGCTGCTGGTAATGGCGCTGGGCATCTTGGGAGTGCTACTGTTCAATAGCGACACATACACAATTCCCGAGCTCACCACCCTCGCCAATATGAAGAGCGACGCCGATAAATTCCCTATCGTGCCCATGCTTTTCACCACCATCGCCTGCGGCGCAATCTCGGGCTTCCACGCAACGCAGTCGCCTATGATGGCACGCTGCATGACCAACGAAAAGCAGAGCCGCCCCATCTTCTACGGAGCAATGATAGCCGAGAGCATCGTAGCCCTTATATGGGCAGCAATAGCGATGGCCTTCTGGGGAGGCGTCGAGGGCCTGAACGAAGCAATTGCCGCAAACGGAGGAAACGCTGCCACCCTCGTGAACATAATATCGTCGACTACGCTGGGTAATTTTGTAGCCGCGCTTGTAATCTTCGGAGTCATCGCCTGTGCAATAACTTCGGGCGACACAGCCTTCCGTTCGGCACGACTCATCGTTGCGGATATGTTCAACGTGTCGCAGCAACCGCTTACGAAGAGAATATACGTGTCGCTGCCCCTCTTCGCGGTGGGCCTTTTCATCATCTTCGCCCTGCCCTTCCAGACAATATGGAGCTACTTTGCATGGACCAACCAGACACTCGCGGCAATCACCTTGTGGTGCATCACCTGCTACCTTGCCAAGAACAAAAAGCCTGTGGCAATAGCACTGCTGCCCGCCGTTGCCATGACCTACATCTGCTCGGCCTACATATTCATTTCACCCATGATGTTCGGAATGAAGAACCGCGCCCTCGCCTACATTTTGGGCGGAGTGCTTACAATAATAATCACCATAATGATGGGCCGAAAAATGAAAAAATAGATTCAAACAGCCAACCAATAGCGATAGCCGCTTCATCTTTACAGATGGAGCGGCTATCATTTTATGCATCTATTATTGAAAAAAAACAACGCAAAAAGCACAGTTAACAAAAGTTAAATATTTCAAAAAATGGGGGGGGGGGGGTACTTTATTAGCTCTCAACGCGTTACACCCTATGCTTTATTTTATGCTTTATATTTTTCGGTATTTGAAGCATAGAAACAGCAAAATGACAGATAGGGAATTTGGAGGATATTATTCATTTATTTAATTTAGCACGAAAATTGTAAAAAATTCAATAAAAACTGCAATTACGATTCCCATAAAAAAGGGGGAACTTTGCCAGCAATAGTAACCGAATAACTGTCCCTCTAAGATTAGAGGGACGAGGAGCAGACGCTAACGACTGCGACGGAGGGAGTATGAAATATTTAATTATCGAACGCCCCCGGCCGAAGGCCACCCCCTCTTAACCAAGAGGGGGAGCTTTATAGTAGCAATAGTAACTGAAAAACTGCCCCTCTAGGATTAGAGGAACGAGGAGCAGACGCTAACGGCTGCGACGGAGGGCGTATGAATTTTATAATAATCAAACGCCCCCGGCCGAAGGCCACCCCCTCTTAGCCAAGAGGGGGAGCTTTATAGTAGCAATAGTAAC
>JAFYPH010000039.1 GCA_017547585.1 Bacteroidaceae bacterium
AACCAATGCTTTTGCTGAAAGCTTCAATGCAAAAATAAAATCTTTCAGGGCTCAACTTAGAGGAGTTACGGATATCAAGTTTTTCTTCTTTAGATTGGCTAAACTTTTTGCGTAGCCCCCCCCAGACTTTGCTGGTGAGCCCATTCCCCCAATTTGAATCTTTTCAAAAAAACTTATAAACATTATTCTCTATTTTTTGCTTTCTTTTTTTGCAGGAAAAACAAGAAATAGTAATTTTGTGGGCAGTATGAAAAAAAGTTTTGACAACGAGAAATATCTCAAGATACAGTCCGAACGTATCAAAGAGCGTATAGCCAAATTCGGAGACAAATTGTACCTGGAATTTGGAGGTAAATTGTTTGATGATAACCATGCGAGTCGTGTGCTGCCGGGTTTCAAGCCCGACTCTAAGCTGCAGATGCTTATGCAGCTGAGCGATTGCGCCGAGATTCTTTTTGTAATCAGCGCACTCGACATTGAGAAAAACAAGACACGAAGCGACCTGGGTATCACCTACAATGAGGATGTGCTGCGTCTGCGCGACGAGTTCGAGAAAATCGGTCTCTACGTGAGCAGTGTGGTAATCACACACTATAATGGCCAGTCGAGTGCCGATGCCTATATGGCGCGTCTCGAACGATTGGGCATTAAAGTGTACAAGCACTATACTATCGACGGCTATCCGAACAACGTGGCGCTTATCGACTCGGACGAGGGATTCGGCAAGAACGACTACGTAGAGACCACCCGTCCGTTGGTTGTCGTTACTGCTCCCGGCCCCGGAAGCGGCAAGATGGCAGTGTGTCTCAGCCAGCTCTACCACGAGAACAAGCGTGGCGTTAAGGCCGGCTATGCAAAGTTCGAGACTTTCCCCGTGTGGAGCCTCCCGCTGAAGCATCCGCTGAATATGGCCTACGAGGCTGCGACGGCCGACCTCAACGACGTGAACATGATCGACCCGTTCCATCTTGAGACCTACGGCGAAATTGCCGTCAACTATAATAGAGACATTGAGATTTTCCCTGTACTCACTGCCATCTTCGAGGGTATCTATGGCGAGAGTCCTTATAAGTCGCCCACGGACATGGGAGTGAACATGATAGGCTTCTGCATGGACGACGAAGAGGGCTGCTGCAATGCCGCCCGCGACGAGATTGTGCGCCGATACTATTATGCTCTGTGTAACCTTGCCACAAAGGGTAACAACGAGAATGAGGTGAACAAGATTGCGCTTATAATGAAGCAGGCGAAGCTCACCACCGACTACCGCAAGACTACCGTTGCTGCGCAGGAGAAGAAGGCCGAGACGGGTGTCGCTTCGGCGGCGATAGAGCTCAAGGACGGAACGATAATCTCTTCACGTTCAAGCTCGTTGCTGGGCCCGAGCGCTGCACTCATTCTGAACGCAACCAAATATCTGGCGGGTATTCCCCACACAATGAAGCTCATTCCCGAAACACTCATCGAGCCCATCCAAAAGACCAAGGTTGAGTATCTTCACGGACGCAACCCCCGTCTGCACACTGATGAGGTGCTTGTGGCTCTCTCGCTGCTGAGCAACAACGACGAGAATTGCCGCAAGGCGCTTGCGCAGCTTCCCAAGCTCAAAGGCTGTCAGATGCACTCTACGGTGATGCTCACAGATGTCGACCAGAAGATTTTCAAGAGATTGGGCGTTGGCCTCACATGCGACCCTGTAAAGAAATAGCATTTTTTAATCAACAATATTGAAAGTCACAGCGCCGTCAGCGCTGTGACTTTTTTTGTTTCCTTTGCGACAATTTTATATAAAAAATGTTTATTCGTTGATTTTATTGATAAAATTGTATAAATTTACAAGCTAAAATAGCAATATTGCCACTTTCCCGTTCGTTGGCGCAGGCACTCTTTGTCGCGGCAGCGGAGTGGTGGTGTTTGCCCGCGGATTTTTATCCGTAAATGAGTAGAAAATAATATATGAAATTTAAACGATAAATTAAGTTATGCAGAAGAAAAGATTTTTATCGCTGCTTCTCTCGGCAATGGTTGTTGCCTCTGTCGCGTGCGCGCAGGGGCTGGCCGGCTTTGCCTACGGAGAGGTTGAGGCTCCTGTCGGCAACGAGTGGGAGTCGCCGCAGCAGCTGTCTCTGAACAAAGAGCAGCCCAAGGCTTGGTTTTTTAATTTTGCTAGTGTAGAGAGTGCGCGTAAGGTGTTGCCCGATGCGAGCGAGTATTATCTGTCGCTCGACGGCACGTGGCGTTTCAATTGGGTGCCCAACCCCGGCGAGCGTCCCGTGGATTTCTACAAGACCGACTTTGACGACACTGCGTGGGACAATGTAACCGTGCCCATGAACTGGAACGTCGCAGGTATTCAGAAGGATGGCAGCCAAAAGTACGGTACTCCCATCTACGTGAATCAGCCTGTTATTTTCAAGCATCAGGTGGCGGTTGGCGACTGGAAACATGGAGTTATGCGCGAGCCTGCTCCCTTCCACACAACCTACAAGCATCGTAACGAGGTGGGCTCTTATCGCCGCACCTTCACAATCCCCGCCGAGTGGAAGGGCCGCGAGGTCTACATCAACTTCGACGGAGTGGATTCATTCTTCTATCTGTGGATAAACGGCCGCTACGTGGGCTTCTCGAAAAACTCGCGTAACCTCGCAGCCTTCAATATTACCGATTATCTTGTCGAGAAGGGCGAAAATATCGTGGCAGTAGAGGTGTACAGAAACTCCGACGCATCGTTCCTCGAGGCTCAGGATATGTTCCGTCTGCCGGGAATCTTCCGCACAGTGTCGCTGACAGCAACCGCCCCTGTGCAGTTGCGCGACGTGCGCCTGCGCACCGACCTTGACGAGGCCTATAAGGATGGCGTTGCAAACATCGAGATTGACGTACGCAACCTCTCGAAGAAAGAGGTCAAGAGCTACACAGTAGAGGCCAGCCTTTACGCAAACAAACTTTTCAGCGACGAGAATGAGTTTGTCGAGGGCTCGGTGGTGAAGGTTAATGTTCCCACAACCGCAGTCGGCGCCACAAACAGCGCAAAAATAGCAATCCCCGTGGCCAATCCCAACAAATGGTCGGGCGAGGCTCCCTATCGCTACACACTCGTTGTTCAGCTCAAGAACAAGAAGGGCAAGGTGGTAGAGACCGCTTCTACACATTTTGGATTCCGCGAGGTTGAGATTAAGGATACTCCCGCCGAAAAGGATGAGTTCAATCTTGCAGGACGATACTTCTATGTGAACGGCCAGCCTGTGAAACTAAAGGGCGTTAACCGTCACGAGAGCAATGTAGAGCGCGGACACGCAATCACACGCGAGCAGATGTACAACGAAGTGATGCTGATGCTGCGCGGCAACATCAACCACGTGCGTTGCTCACACTATCCTGACGCACCCTTCTGGTACTACCTTTGCGACAAATATGGAATCTACCTCGAGGACGAGGCCAACATCGAGAGCCACCAGTATTACTATGGCAAAGAGTCGCTCTCACACGTTCCCGAATTCGAGGCTGCACACGTTGCGCGTGTGATGGAAATGGCACAGGCTAACATCAACCGCCCCTCAATTGTAATATGGTCGCTCGGTAACGAGGCCGGCCCCGGAGTGAACTTCGAGAAGGCCTATGCACAGTTGCACGCATTCGACGCGTCGCGTCCCGTGCAGTACGAGCGCAACAACAACATCGTGGACATGGGCTCCAACCAGTACCCCTCGGTAGCGTGGGTGCGCGGCGCCGTTAAGGGCAATTACAATATAAAGTACCCCTTCCACATTTCCGAGTATGCCCACTCGATGGGTAACGCCGGCGGTAACCTTCAGGACTATTGGGACGCAATGGAGAGTACAAACTTCTTCTGTGGCGCCGCAATATGGGATTGGGCCGACCAAGCATTCTACAACTACGACAAAAAAGGCAATAAATATCTTGGTTACGGTGGCGACTTTGGCGACCGTCCCAACGACCACCTTTTCTGTATGAACGGAGTAATGTTGCCCGACCACACTCCCAAGCCCGAGTACTACGAGGTTAAGAAAGTCTATCAGAATGTTGGCGTTAAGTTCGCCGACGACGCGAAGAGCAAGATTGAGATTTTCAATAAACGCTACTTCTGCGACCTCAGCGACCTCGACATTAAAGTATCTCTCTGGGAGGATGGCAAGCAGGTGTGGAGCAACATTCTGCCCTCGATGACCATCGCTGCCCGCAAGAGAGTGGTTGCCGACCTCGGCATCGACTACAAGCGCGATGCTGCAAAAGAGTATTTCGTTAAGGTTGAGTTCCTGCTCAAAGAGAATATGCCCTGGGCCAAGAAAAACTATGTTCAGATGGCCGAGCAGCTGTTGTTGCAGGCGCCTGCAACAAAGCCCGCCATTGCCACTGTTGCCAACGTAGGCGGTGAGCTTGCAATGGAGAGCAATGCCGACCAGCAGACAACAACCGTCAAGGGTGCCGACAATGCCTTTACCGTTGCATTCGACAACAAGAAGGGTGTCCTTTACAATGTTGTTTATGGCGACCAGGAGATTCTCCCCGCCGGAAACACCATGAAACTCGGTGCCTTCCGCGCACCCGTCGACAACGACAACTGGGCACGCGGCGCATGGTACTCCAACGGACTCTACAACCTTGTTGACAGCGTGCTCTCGATGAACACACAGACAATGGAAGATGGCTCTATCGTTATTCAGTATGTTGTTTACACACAGGCGCCTTTCGGCGGCCGCATCGTGCGCAACGAGGACAACACCATGACCATCGTCGACAACAAGAAGCCCATGGACGAGAATGGCTTCCACTTTACCTCTAACAGAATATGGACAATCTATAAAGATGGCTCGGTAGAGCTCAAGAGCAGTGTCGTTGGCAGCAACAGTGCATTGAAACTTGCCCGCCTCGGCTACGAGCTTCAGCTTCCCGGCGAGCTCAAATATTACCACTATTATGGTGCCGGCCCCCACAACAACTACAACGACCGTCGTTCGGGAGCCTTCATCGAGCAGTACGAGAGCAAGGTAGCCGACCAGTTTGTTCACTTCCCCAAGCCTCAGGACATGGCCAACCGCGAGTCTGTTCGCTGGTGCGCACTCACCGACTGGGCGGGTAACGGTGTTCTTTTCGCAGCTACCGACGCAATGTCAGCATCGGCGCTTGCATGGAACTCTGTACAGCTTGCCGAGGCTGGTCACCCCTATCAGTTGCCAAAGTCGAACAGCACCTACCTTAACCTCGACAGAATGGTTACAGGTCTCGGTGGTAACAGCTGCGGACAGGGTGGTCCTCTCGAGTACGACTGCGTGAAGGCAGGCGACAATATGGTGGGCTTCATCATGCGTCCCGTAAAAGCTGCTAAGTTCACAGAGTGTGCAAATGTATCTTCATCTTCAATAGAGCCTATCGTGGTTGTTCGCGACCGTCGCGGAGAGGTCTCTATGAAGTGCAACGACCCTGCAATTGAAATATATTATAAGGTGGGCGAGGGCCGCAAGGCAAAGGCCAAGAAGTACAGCGAGCCTATAGACATGCGTAACGGCGGAACAATAACCGTGTGGGGCAAGAATCGCCCCGAAATGACCTCTGTGTACAACTATTCGGCAGTGAGCGTGCAGCCTATCGTGGTTACATACGCTTCGAGCCAGGAGATTCAAGAGGCTGCCGACAAACTTGTCGATGGCGACGTAAACACACATTGGCACACAATGTACTCTGTAACTGTGGCGCAGTATCCCCACTGGATAGACTTTGACGCTGGCGAAGAGTGCACAGTGAAGGGCTTCTCTTATCTGCCTCGTCAGGATGGCGGTACCAATGGAAATATCAAGGATTTTGAGATTTCTATAAGCCTCGACGGCAAGGCGTGGACAAGCATCAAGAAGGGTACCTTCGAGCGTGGCTCGAATATTAAGCGAGTGATGTTCGACGCTCCCGTGAAGATGCGTTACATACGTTTCACAGCTTTGAGCGCACAGAATGGTGCCGACTTTGCAGCGGGTGCCGAGTTTGAGCTTATAAAATAGCAAGAACAATAATTGCATAAAAAATCCTGCGACCGTTGGCGGCCGCAGGATTTTTTTATTGGATGCTCTTCGAGAGACTATTTTACAAGAATCTTTTTTCCTTCCGAGGTTACGTAGATGCGTCCTCTCACTGGGTTTTCTACCTTTTTGCCGTCGAGCGAGTAGAGTGTTGCGGGGCTCTCGCTGTCGCTTGCGACAGGCTCTATTGCTGTCAGGCTGCCGTTTGTGTCAAGATAGAGGCGCTCGGCGTTTGCAACATCCTTTTTCAGCAGATAGCTTTTGTTTATTGCAATCTCCGTCGCTGCCGACGCAACACCTATGGCGCTTGTAGTTCCTGCCTCGGCTGCCTCTGTGATTGATGCAAGGAAGCTGCCTTTTGTCATTGTCTTTTTCAAGTTTGTTCCCTTCAGCAGGTTAGTTTTTGCAATCTCTGTCTCGTCCTCGGGAATAATGTTTATAGTGTATGTGCTGTTCTCTCCTGCGAGAATCACAGGCATATTCTCGGGTACAATGTTGCTGTCGATAGCCTCGAGAACTGCGTATTCATACTCCGCACCATTGTAGCTGCCGGTGGCTGTTGCGCCGACAACGTATGCGGTTACTCCCTCGGGAAGTTCCATTGCAAAGGGGTAGCATGCGCCCAGGAACTGCGAAGTGGGGATTGTTATTTTTATCGACGTAACCTCTTCGACCTTCCAGATGTTGTTGTTGTCCGAGGCGCCGCCTGTCCACAGTCCCGTGTTTGTTTCGGAGTATGCGTTCAGGTAATTTCCCGTGCCTTTGATGTTGAATGTGAAGAGGCTCTTCTCCTCGTTTGTGCAGGCTGCCTCCCACGCGGGTGCTTTTGCCTCGTCAACAAGCTCATCGGTCTTTTGGTTGGCATTGCCACTGAAGTAGCAGCCGCTCTGCGGGTTGTAGAGATAGTAGCTGTTGCCTCGTCTCTTCCATTGCCATATATGGTAGCTCTTGACTCCCGATTTTGTCGAAACGCGTGCGAGATTCCATGTGATTTTTCCACTCTCGTTCACGCTTGTGCCTGTTCCGCAGCTCAGCGCCATATTGTTCGACGATGTTTTTATGCAGTAGTAGCGGTTGGCTGTGAGTCCCTTCTGAATATTTGTATTTTCGTATATTCTGCTGCGTGTGCCGTCGTAACCTACTGCCACAATGTATGCGGCCGCCTCGGCTCCCTCGCTGCTTCCGGGGTAGAGTACCTGTGTGTAAGAGTGTGCATCGTCGCTGCCGAGTCCGTACATTGTGATGCGTATGAGGCTGTCGGCGCTGTTGTAGGTCTCGAATGCAACGGCGTTCTTCACTGCGCTGTGCAGCACCTTCACCTTTCCGTTGCTGTATGAGCATCCTGTCCCGAGTGTCGCGGGAGTCTCGAGGCTCAGATTGTCGCGATAGATGTTGAAGTTGTGGGCGTTAATGTAGTTAATCTCCTCGGTGAATGCAGGGTAGCCTTTGCCCTTTACATAGGATTTCAGCTCCTCGATCATTGCTGTGGTGATAATGTTCCAGCCCTTTGTGTAGTCGTCGACGTAGGCATTTATGGGACGCAACATTCCTGCCTTCTCGAAGAAGGGCAGAAGGTCGATGCGTGCGCTGTCACAGGCAATCTTCATCCAATTTACCTGCTGCTTTCCGTTAGTGTTGTATTTTGTGCCGTAGTTCGCGTCCGAGCGTATGGCCTCGATGACCATGGGGACAATGTCGGGGCATTTCTGAGCGAGTGTTCCCCAGAGTGTAAGCTGCCAGAAGGGGACGAGCTTCACAAAGTGGTCGTAGTGGCGCCACGTGGTGTTCACTGTGCCTATGCTCTTGCCGTTGGCATCTTCGCCTGCCACGCTGACTGCCGTGGGTGTCTCGCCATTGTAGTCGGGGCCCTCTTGCAGTTGCCATGCGCTACCTTTGCGCAGAGCCTCTTCGAAGTACGACTGCATGCGTCCGCCGCGCATTCCCGAGTAGTCGTTGATGCCTGTAACCTCGTCCTCGAGACGCAGCGAGTGGCGTTTGCCTGTAAAGTGCAGCTGTGCCCATGCAGCGTAGATGTTGTTTGTTGTCTCGCCGCAGCCTGTCCATTTGAATCCCGGCGACACTTGGTTATTGTGGCCCCACTCGTGGCCCACGCCCCAAAAGTCGAACGCCGCAGCGTCGGGCTTCGTGATTCCGCCGAGGCTGTTCACGTGGCAGTATGAGCCTTCGCCACCAGCAGCCATGAATCCGTATGTTGTTGCGTAGAAAAGCTGACGGTTCTTCACCTGTCGGCCATATTTCTCGAGTCCCAGAATGTCGCGCTCGGCCCACTGCACCTGTTGGTAGAGTGTCATCACCGAGTCGATGTTGCTGGGGCAGTTCTGCAGCCATGTGAACACAGGGTAGGCAAGCTGTGCATGCTGCGAACGAGTGACGAGAATCGTCGAGTCATTCTGCGCGCGTCCTTTGAGCAGCTGCAGCCAGTCGCCGTTGGTCATCGTCTCCTGGTCCCAGTAGCCCTGCACGGGCGCGTTCACAAAGTGTATTTTCACCTTCGGCGCCTTTTCGTAGTCGTCTGTGTAGTAGTGTACAAACACATTGCCCTCGGTCGAGGCGGTTATATAGTTGAATCCGTTGCGCAGCGAGTAAAAGCTTGCATCCTCGTTCTTCACCCAATTCTTTATTGTCAGCCCCACGGGGTAGTTGTCGATGCCGCTCACCATTACTATGCACGACTCGTTCTTTTTAAGGTAGACGCCCGAGGGATTCTCGTAGTTATTATATTGGCTGCTAACCTTCAAGCGGTTGCGCAGTGTGGCGGTCGTGAGGTAGGCCTCGTACTCGCCCACGCGGAACTTTTTGTAGCTGTCGCCGTTGTTGAGAATATTCTCGACCAGCCTTTTTGCGTCGGCATCCTCGATGCCTTCGCTGCTTGTAACTTCGGGCTTCAGGATGGTGAAAATGTCATCCTCGAAATATTTTGCGAGCGCTTCGCTCTTGCTGTTGTCATAGGCAAACGCCTCGACCTCGGCCGCCGATGCAAAATTGTTCTTTCCCGAATTCACGGTGAAGCGCACCTTTCCGCAGTCTATTCCTCCTTCGGGCAGGATAAAGTCGTAGGCACTGCCCGCGCCGTTGAGCTTGTAACTGCCGATGGTAGTGTATTTTACGCTGCTTGTCGTCTCGGCGTAACTTAGTGTAACCTCGTCCCAATTGCCGTTTACATTTCCATCCTGTCGCGGAGTGTAGCGCAGGTAGTCTATGTGCGAAACCTCGCTCAATGTCACGGTCAGTGTCACGGGGAACGACGTTGCGCTCCACGAACTGTGCCATATTGTTCCTTTGTCGCCGTCGACGGCTTTGTATGTGTCTTCGCCTGACTGGTAACTTGAGGCCGATGCGCTTTTTATAGCAATTTTCTTGTCTTGTGCAGACAACGTTGCAGTAATCAAGCATAGGAGTAGGAATAGTGTTTTTCTCATGGTATTCTCTTTTTTATGTATTTGGGTATAAAGATAGTGCAAGCCGAGAGGAGAACAAAATAAATGTATTTATTTTTTCTCCCGAGGCGCCGCCTATCTTATGTAAAGATAGTGCAAGCGTCTTTTTTTCTCCCGAGGCGCCGCCTATCTTATGTAAAGATAGTGCAACTATAAAATATTTCAAAAATTATTAGGCGTCGATTTTTTTTTTTTACATTTGCACCTGTATGAATTTAAACATCAGCCATGAAAGCACTAAAAAACATAATCCTGTTACTTTGTTGCCTATGCGCAGTTGGGGCGTCGGCACAGGTTACCGAGATTAAAAGTATTTCCACATTAAAAGAGAACGAAGTTGCTAACGAGACGTTTGCACCCTCGTCCGATTGGGCCTACCTTTTTGTAGATTACAGTCTGAATGTTATCAATCAGCCGGGCGAGAATACATCTTTAGATTCATTTTCTTTCGGCCTCAGGAAATGCCTCAAGCGCCTCGGAGACAAGCTGCCTCTTTACGCCGAGAGTGGCCTGCAAATGCAAATATTTTTTGACGATTACGGCTACGAGGACAACTACAATAAAAAAGCCTACTCGCTGATGATGTTCTCTTTCAAATTGCCTCTGAATATAGTCTACGAACATAGGATGGGCTCTGTCGCTCTCTATCCATATGCGGGCTTCTCGTTCCGCGCCAATCTTTGGGGAGAATTGGAGCTCCCCTCGGGAGAAAAGTACGACCTTTTCAAAGATACTGACAACTATAAGATAGAATATAGGGCCTTCGAGCGTTTTCAGTTTGGCTCGCAGGTGGGCGTTCGCTTGGCGTGGAAAAATTTCAACGCAGCCCTTGAGGCGGGAATGGATTTCAATGAATGGTGCGAGAGTACCAAGCTTTTCAGCTTCACTCTTGCAGCGGGCGTCTCATTCTGATTCCTCCCCTCTGTGGGTGAATTTTTCTTGCACACACTCTTTGCACGCTATTTTGAATGCGCATTTTCTTGCTATTCTTTGTTAAAAGGTGCTGTGTGGATTTTGTTATCGCGATGATTTATCTTATCTTCGCGCCAAAATCTTTATATTTTCTTTAATAGAGTAAAAAGGTATGAAAAAATATACTATTGTGGCAACGCTCATGATGTTGCTCTGCTGTTGCGCCGTGTGTGCTGCTAAAAAGCCCAAGACTGTCTATCTTTTAGGAGTTTCTTACTCTTTCTCGGACTCGATAGTCTATTTTACAGAGATTCAGAAGATTGACAGCATTGTGTTCGATGCCGAGCATAAATTCCTTCCCAATCGTCAGCACTACTCTTACGAGCTTACCGATTATATGGCTTTTAAAGAGAATATGCCCGGACGTCCTTCTGCTGTTTTCTATACACATAAGTTGTCGTCGCTGCAAAAGAAAGAGGCTAAGCTGAAAAAGAAGCTTCTTAAGAAGAATAAGGCTGTGATGTACCTTGGCAATAAATTTTCTTTTACGCGTCCTTGATACTCGTAGATGTCCTGTAGATTGTTCCTTCTGCTGATATTCTCCTTTTTTCTGTGCATAGTGTCGCATGGTTGCAAGGAGTCGGACGATGCCGGTGGTGGCAATCGTGTGCTCGAGCCAGGCGATTCGGCTGCACGCACAGTGCTTGTCTATATTATGGCCGAGAACGACCTTACTACCAATGTGCGCTCCGACCTTTGGGAGATGAAATATGGCACAGAGGCTCTCCCAGATAGCTGCTATCTGTTGGCTTTTGTCGATGATGTTAATGTGCCATACATCTGCCGTTTCCACAAAAATAGCTCCAATGTTTCTCTGTGCGATACAGTGTGTAAGTTCAAGGAGGACTTTTATTCTACAGATACTACTAAGTTCAAAGAGGTGGTTACGTGGGTGCTCGACAAGTACCCATCCGAGAATTTTGGCCTTGTAATGTGGTCGCATGGAACAGGCTGGCTGTACGATACGGATAAGAACAAAAGTATTGGCATCGACAATGGCAAAAATACCGATGACAATATTTCTCCATCTGCACGATGGATGGAGGTCGAGGAACTTGCAGGCGTATTGGAAAATCTTCCTGTAAAGACCGATTTTGTCTTTTTCGATGCCTGCTTTATGCAGTGTGTCGAGGTTGCGTATGCGATGCGCGAGTCGGCCGATTGGCTGGTGGGTTCTCCTGCAGAACTTCCCGCCAATGGTGCTCCGTATGATAGGATAATACCTTCGCTTTTCTCTTTTCCCTTTGATGCCGAGGAACTTATAGTGCAGTATAAGAATGCCTACCCCGAGGATGATGGAGTGCTGCTGTCGGCTGTAAGATCTTCGGCTATGGATAGGTTGGCCCATGTTACGGCAATGTACGTTCCCGCCTATTTCTCGCGCGATTCGTTAGTGGACGATTCCGGCGTCTTTTCTTATTTGCCCGGTGGCTATTTTTCCTATTATACTGATTACCCCGATTATCCTGACTATCCGGATATGAATGGGCAGATGATGTTGCGCCTTCCCAACGATGCTTATCTGCAGTGGAAGGATGCTTTTGACGAGGCTGTGCCTTATAAGGTGGCCTCGCGTCAGTGGTTCTCGGCTTTTGAGTATGAGCCTACTGTTGTGGACTTTTTGCAGTATGGCGGTCTTTCTATGTATGTGCCTCGTGAACAAAGTGAATATTCCACTTTTAATTCCTGTTTCAAAAAGACCGAGTGGTACAATGCAACAGGGTGGGGCAATGCCGGCTGGTAATCCTCTCTTTTAGAACTGCACGTGCAGTTGTATTCTCACTCCATCTTTGTCGATGCCCGGATAGTTGCGGTAGGTGAGTCGGCGCACGTAGTCCACTCGCAATACGCGGAAGATGTTCTCTATTCCCAGCGATAGTTCCATATAGGGGGTGTTGCGGTCGAGAAGATGATAGGCCTCGTCCTCGTATGGGAATTTGTAGAGCAGGCCTGTGTCGGCATTGTTGGGGCGGTTCTTCTCGCTCAGGTTGCCATACATTCCCTTGAATCCGATAACTTCGCGCCAGTTGAGCTTTCTCAATAGTGGCAGTCGGTTGAATATCAGTCCGTTCATATAATACGTGAGGTCCCACGACGCATATTCGTCGTTGAAGAATTCCATGGCGTTCATCAGTGCGTACGACTCTTTCTGGATGGTGTACGAGAGGTTGGCATTGGGGATTATCAGCAGCGGGAAGGGTACTTCGTTCCACACTTTTCCGGCCTTCAATATGCAGTCTGTGTATCCGAATGCCGAGAACCAGAATCTCTTTTTGAATCCAAGTTCCGTATGCTGGTAGTTGAACTCACTGCCTGCGACGCCTTTTATTCCCGCCTTGTGCGAGAGGGTGAATACCGGATGTTCGGGGCGCACCGAGTGGCGATTCCATTTTGTCTGTGTGAATTTTTCGTTGGGTGCGTAACGCAGGTTCAGCTCCACCTCGGACTGTCGCAGGTTGTTGACGAATGTACTTGTGGTGATGCCGTCGATGGTGCTTGTTCTTTCGAAAGGTATCAGATGCGAGGCAATGTCCACTCTGTTGCGCAGGGTCAGGGCATACGAAAAGTGGTTGTAGAACTCCTTTGTGTATGTGAATTCTGCTTTCTTCAGGTAGCCTATCTTGTTGTCCTCCTTGCGCTTGAGGGTGAGGAACATATTGTCCTTGTTCGTGTGAAGATAGTTCTGGCCATATTGGTAGATATCATTCTCGTAGTGCAGTCGCAACGAGTGTATGGGGAACTCGTTGGGGTGCTCTCTCTTTTTGTTGAACGAATACTCCATCTCTCCCATATACTTAAGCTCTTTGTCTCCAAGGCCGTATGCTACGAAGAATCGTCCGAACAGGTGGGGGTGCAGGTAGGCCGAGGTCATTGCTCCCGTGCGCAGGCGTGTGCCTTCAAGTGCATTGTGGCTGATGCTGGTGTTCACGGGGCCGTAAAATAGCGGAGGATTCTTTTCGCGTATGGGTACCCAGCCTGTGAAAAGGAATGTTACTCCTTTCTCCAGCCAATAGTACACGGGGTTGTTGCGCAGCTGTGTCATCATTTCGGCTACCGCCAGCTCTTTGGGCGAGACATCTGCTATTCTGTGTGCGCTCCAGTACTCTTTGTCGCGGTTGGTGGCCTCGTGCTCTTCGACGACGGTTGTTTTTTTGTTCAGAATCTCTGTGGCCTTTTCGTCGCTGTCGAAACTGTAGTTTCTATATGCAACCTCTCTGTTGGCGTAAATTCCGTTGATGGCGTTCGAAATTTTGAATTCTGTTACAAGCGATTCGTTGTTCAGTATTCTTGTGCCGTCGTCCAATCGGTCGAAATTCTGCTTGATATTCATGTATTCTATAAAGTTCATGTTTATGTCTTTGGGGACATTCATGTTTACCATCTTTATAAAATAGCTGCTGTCGGCCACCACGTACAGGTGTCCGTTGAATCCCATCGACTCGGGGTTGTGGGGCGCGAATGTAAGGTCCACGCACCTCTCGCCGTCGATGTTTATTGTATCCATTATATAATATTTGTAAAAGCTCAGTCCCAATGTGGATACGGGGCTTACAAATTTGTTGCCGAACAGCGAAATGTTGTCTCGGAAAATATCTACGTCCCTGAAGGTCTCTTCGAAGAGTGCTTCTGTCGATTCGCTCGAAAGCATGTCGTCAATTCCCGCACGTTGCCTTGCCTTTACATGCTGTCTCTCGCTGTGGGGCTCCTTGCGGTAGTAGTCGGTGGCGAGAAGCTCTCTTGTTGAAACGTGCAGGATGGGCTTTCCCGAAATGAGCGACGTGTCTATATATTGGTCGAGAAACGAGAAGTTCTTTCCAAAGTGGCTATCTTCTGCAGTACTGAAATTGTTCAGGGCGATGTTCAGCTTTTCGTGACGATCGCGGCTGTAGAAAGGCTTGTTCTTGGGCGAATTTTCGTCTCGGCGCTCAATTATTCTGCGTGCAAGCTCTACTGCGGGGTTGTTCTTCTTGCTGTATTTCTCTTTCTTGGGCTTGATGGTGATTTCCGAAAGTTCGTACATTTCGGGGCTCATGCGCACCTTCAACGGTAATTTTGTATGTACGGTCAGGGCAATGCGCTTCTCCTTGTAACCGATGCTGCTTATTATTATAGTGTCCTTGTTTATGGGGGCCAGGAACGAGAAATTACCGTTGTTGTCCGAACTGCATCCGTAGCTGCTGTTCTTTATGCGTACCGACACGTAGGGTAGTGCCTCTCTTGTAACAGAGTCGGTGATGAGTCCGTGTATTCGGTATTTTGTCTGCTGCGCTTGTGTGGTCAGTGGTGCCGCGCACGCAAATAACATTATATATATATATAGTAGTATTTTGTTTCTCATTCTGTGTAGCCTCGCGGGCCTCTCTTTTTTTGCATGTAAATTGCGTGCAAAGTTAATGCTATTTTAAGTACTATCTTTTTTTTTGTAACAAGTTTTATGAATTTTCTTGTCTATTTTTGAAAAAATGCAACGTGTCGCCTCTCGTCGAATCCCGTCAAAAACGCCCGACCCACTCTTTGCTCCAAAAATGTTTCTAAAATGTTGAAAATTTTTTCTTGCGTCAAATATTTGAAATTCAGCACGATGGCGAAAAGTTGCAAAATTTCTTCGAAAAAACTCTCGAAAAAGTTTTGTAGTTTAAAAATTTGCTGTACCTTTGCACTCGCTTTCGACAAGGAACGCAGTTCCCCTGGAAGCAATACGATCCTTGAAAACATTCCATACAGACATAGCAGTACAGCGGTCTTTGAAATTACTCTTCTTACATAAGAGGTGGTAAGATTAAGAGACGCTATATAAATTGTACAGGAACGAAAAACGAACCGTCAATATTTTAGATTAAGTATCAGCCAAAATACGATAAAATCCGGTCAGTATCAGACAACAATTCACTACCATTCTG
>JAFYPH010000006.1 GCA_017547585.1 Bacteroidaceae bacterium
TTCGTCTAACGTAACCTTTCTTCCGGTGTTCTCACCATTAATATTTAATACGCTGACTTCCATTATTTCTCTACAATTACGATTGAACCATTATAACCGGGAACAGAACCCTTGATAACAAGAAGATTGTGTTCGGGTATTACTTTTAACACCTGCAGATTGTGAGTAGTTACACGAGCGTTACCCATCTGTCCACCCATGCGCAAACCTTTAAATACTTTTGCGGGGTAAGAACATGCACCGATAGAACCCGGCTTGCGAGCTCTGTTGTGCTGACCGTGTGTAGCCTGACCTACACCACCAAAGCCGTGTCTTTTCACAACACCCTGGAAACCGCGGCCCTTAGAGGTACCGATAACGGTTACATAAGCTGTGTCTGCGAAGAGATCAACCGTGAGGACGTCGCCTACGTTGAGAGCTGTCTCAAAATTCTTGAACTCGGCCAAGTGTCTCTTGGGGCTTACTCCGGCTTTCTTGAAGTGACCGAGAAGGGGTGCGCTTACGCGGCTCTCCTTCTGCTCCTGGAAACCAACCTGAACAGCCTCATAGCCGTCCTTCTCGATTGTTTTCACCTGAGTAACTGCACAAGGACCTGCTTCGATAACAGTGCATGGAATATTCTTACCCTCGGCACTGAAAACGGAAATCATTCCGATCTTTTTTCCTAATAATCCTGGCATTTCAGTTTTGATTTAGATATTAATAATAATTTATTTTAATTGACTACACTTTGATTTCTACCTCTACACCGCTGGGCAGCTCAAGTTTCATGAGAGCATCAACTGTCTTAGCTGTTGAGCTGTAGATGTCGATAAGTCTCTTGAAAGAAGAGAGCTGGAACTGCTCGCGTGACTTCTTGTTAACGAAGGTTGAGCGGTTAACTGTAAAAATACGTTTGTGTGTGGGCAAGGGGATGGGACCGCTAACGATTGCACCTGTTGCCTTCACTGTCTTTACAATCTTCTCGGCTGACTTGTCAACCAAGTTGTGATCGTAAGATTTGAGTTTGATTCTGATTTTCTGACTCATTTGTTTATTTTTATTAATATTGTATTTACAAGTAATTGCCCGCCGGTTAAGAGTCATTCGCTAACCGGTGGGCTTTTACATTATTTTTACTTATTGTTGATCTCCTCGAGAATTGCCTTAGTAAGTGAAGCACTTACCTGCTCGTGGTGATCGTAGATCATAGAAGATGTTGCACGACCTGAGGTGATGGTACGCAAAGATGTAACGTAACCGAACATCTCTGACAGGGGAACCATAGCCTTAACGATGCGGGCACCTGTGCGGCTTGTCTCGAAGCCCTCTACCTGACCGCGACGTTTGTTAAGGTCGGCGATTACATCACCCATGCTCTCCTCGGGAGTTACTACCTCGAGTTTCATGATAGGCTCGAGAAGTACGGGGTTAGCTTTGAGGCAAGCTGACTTGTAAGCCTGGATAGCACAAACCTCGAACGACAACTGGTCAGAGTCGACTGTGTGGTAGCTACCATCGAGCAATGTCACCTTCAAAGAGTCTACGGGATAACCTGCGAGAACACCTGACTTGAGTGCAGACTGGAAACCTTTCTGAACTGCGGGGATGAACTCCTTGGGCACGTTACCACCCTTAACCTCGTTCACGAACTGCAAGCCACCCTCTTTGAAGTCGGGATCGGCAGGACCTACTGAAACAACGATGTCAGCGAACTTACCCTTACCACCGGTCTGTTTCTTGTATGTCTCGTGAACCTGTACTGTATCTGTGATAGCCTCTTTGTAGCTAACCTGGGGTTTACCCTGGTTACACTCTACGCCGAACTCACGTTTCAGACGGTCGATGATAATATCGAGGTGAAGCTCACCCATACCCGAGATGATTGTCTGACCAGACTGCTCATCTGTCTTAACGGTAAATGTGGGATCCTCCTCGGCGAGTTTACCAAGACCTGTAGCAAGTTTGTCGAGGTCTTTCTGAGTTTTGGGCTCAACCGCGATGCTGATAACGGGATCGGGGAAGTCCATAGACTCGAGTACGATGGGTGCATCCTCGTCGCACAATGTGTCACCTGTACGAACATCTTTCATACCGATGATTGCGCCGATGTCACCTGCGCCGAGAACCTCAACGGGATTCTGCTTGTTAGAGTGCATCTGGAACATACGTGAGATACGCTCTTTGCGGCCTGAACGGCTATCGTAGATGTAAGAACCTGACTCGACCTTACCTGAGTAAACACGGATATAGATCAAACGACCAACGAAGGGGTTAGTTGCAATCTTGAACACGAGAGCAGAAGTCTTATCTGTCTCAACGGGCTGACGGCTCTCCTCCTCGTCTGTTTTGGGGTTCATACCTGTAACAGCCTCGATATCGAGGGGTGAGGGAAGGTAAGCACATACATAGTCAAGAAGAGGCTGAACACCCTTGTTCTTGAATGAAGAACCGCAAGTCATGGGAGTAAGCTCCAATGAAAGTGTACCCTTACGGATAGCAGCTCTCAACTCCTCAGCTGTAACAGAATCGGGATCCTCGAGAACCTTCATCTCCAACTCCTCGTCGAACTCTGCTGCCTTGTAAAGAAGATTCTCACGCCACTGTGCTGCATCGTCTGCAACCTCTGCGGGGATATCCATGATAGTGTACTCTGTACCCTTAGCTGCATCATCCTCGTAAACGAAAGCCTTCATGGTTACAAGGTCAACGATACCTTTGAACTGCTCCTCTGAACCGATGGGGATTGCAATAGGACAGGGATTAGCACCGAGAACCTCCTTCATCTGACGAACTACTGAGTAGAAGTCAGCACCTGAACGGTCCATTTTGTTTACGTAAGCGATACGGGGAACATTGTATTTGTCAGCCTGACGCCATACAGTCTCTGACTGGGGCTCAACACCACCTACTGCACAGTAAGCAGCGATAGCGCCGTCGAGTACACGCAATGAACGCTCTACCTCTGCAGTAAAGTCAACGTGTCCCGGAGTGTCAATCAGGTTGAACTTGTATGTCTTGTCCTGCCATTTCCAGAATGCTGTTGTAGCAGCAGATGTGATAGTGATACCACGCTCCTGCTCCTGCTCCATCCAGTCCATTGTCGCTGCACCATCGTGTACCTCACCGATTTTGTGTGTCAAACCTGTGTAGAAGAGGATACGCTCGGATGTTGTTGTCTTACCGGCGTCGATGTGCGCCATAATACCGATGTTACGGGTCAAATTCAAATCGATTTCAGCCATCTTTCAAATAGTCTTAAAGATTAGAAACGGAAATGTGCGAATGCACGGTTAGCCTCTGCCATGCGGTGCATATCCTCCTTACGTTTGAAAGCACCACCCTGGTTGTTGTATGCGTCCATGATCTCTGCGCAGAGTTTGTCTGCCATAGTCTTACCGCCACGTTTGCGAGCGAAAAGAATCATGTTCTTCATAGAGATTGACTCTTTACGATCAGCGCGGATCTCTGTGGGCACCTGGAATGTAGCACCACCGATACGGCGAGATTTAACCTCAACTTTGGGAGTAATATTCTCGAGAGCCTGCTTCCAGATTTCGAGAGCAGTTTTCTCCTCGTTCTTCATCTTTGCTGCAACGAGGTCGAGAGCACCGTAGAAAATTGTGTAAGAGACGTTTTTCTTTCCGTCGTACATCAAATGGTTAACGAATTTAGAAACCATCTGATCGCTGTAAACGGGATCGGGAAGGATCACACGTTTTTTTGGTTTTGCTTTTCTCATTTTCTTTTAGTCGAAAATTGTGTTTTGTTTGGGGCTGCGTTATTGTCTGCTTCAACGACTCCTCTGAGTCATTTACTCAACCTTCATAACTTATTCCAACAAACCAAAACTGTTATTAAAATTAAGTTTGAAGTCTTATTCTTTTTTATCCGAAAGAAAGAATCACTTCGCTAATCTTTCGCTTTCTTTTAGAAGATTACTTCTTAGCCTTGGGACGTTTAGCACCGTATTTTGAACGACGCTGTGTACGGTTAGCTACACCTGCTGTATCCAATGTACCGCGAACGATGTGGTAACGTACACCGGGGAGGTCCTTAACACGACCGCCACGAACCAATACGATTGAGTGCTCCTGCAAGTTGTGACCTTCACCGGGGATGTAAGAGTTAACCTCTTTCTGGTTAGTCAAACGCACGCGAGCTACTTTTCTCATTGCAGAGTTAGGCTTCTTGGGAGTGGTTGTGTAAACACGCACGCACACGCCACGACGCTGGGGACAGTTGTCGAGTGCGGGAGATTTACTCTTCTCAACCAAAACCTCTCTGCCTTTTCTTACTAATTGCTGAATTGTAGGCATTTTGTTTAGTTTTTAATTATTATATTGTATTTTAATATTTTACGCTTCAAGTTCGTGCCAAAATTGCACAATACACCTTTTTCGGTCTGCAAAGTTACTGATTTTATTTGGAATAAAAAACATTTGAATTTATTTTTTTGAAAAAAGTTTATATTAAAAAATCTGCACCCCTCAAATGGAGTGCAGATTCTCTGTTTTTTCATTTTAAGCGTCGCCTTTGGGCTTTATTTTTGTCACCGGAGTGATATTTTCGTTTCTTCGCAGCTCTATTTCGCCGAAATTGGCCTCGTACCTATTTATATTATCGCGCAAAATGAGCATAAGGCGTTTGGCGTGTTCGGGAGCCATCACCACCCTCGAGCGCACCTGCGCCTTGCCGACGCCGGGCAGCAGAGAGATAAAATCGAGTACAAACTCGGACGACGAGTGCGCAATGAGTGACATATTGGAGTACACGCCCTCGGCCACATTCTCTTTGAGTTCAATCTCCATCGACGGAGCTTTTTTATTATCTTCCATAGTACATTATATATATTAGTAGAATAAAAAACAGCAGTGTCCGGGGCCGAACACCGCTGTCCGTTTTTGCAAACTTTATATCATCTTGAACGATAAAAGCTGTAAAATGTAACAAAAAAATGAATCTTTTTAATAATCATCCGGGACGGGAGTACCTATAGGATAGAAATCCACGAGGTTGAGGTCAAAAATAAGTGTCGAATAGGCGGGAATGCCGCTGACATCCGTACGACCTTCGTAGCCGAGTGTTGCAGGAACATAAATGCGCCAAACATCGCCCGTGGCACGTGTCAGTCCTTTCTTCATCTGCATCATGGCAGTTGTCCAGCCACGCACGCAGCCCCTAAGGTTCAGCTTTTGCGGAACATTAACCTCGGGGTCGAGCTTTCCAAGATAGGACTCGTCGAAAATATTTCCCTCGGGGAAGGTCTTCGACGGGATGAAACGGCCACGATAGTTCACAAGCACCGTATCGGTGAAGGCGGGTGACTCGGTGCCGTCGCCTTCGCGAATTACCTGGCAGTAGACATAATATTGATTGTCCCACTGCAGAGTGTCGTTCATGCCGTAGGCAAGAAAGACCTTCCAGTCGCCCGACTCATTGGCACGCGCAACCTTGGCAATGGAGTCGATGTACGCTACATTGCGGGCCGCCCAATTATCGTACTCGCCGGCCTCTTCTGTTTCGTCGCAGGAGACGAGCCCCATGAGCGCGACGAACAAAAAGAGCGAATAGATTTTTAACATCTTCATATAAAGAACGTTAAGAGAGTTTCTTAAGCACTGAGGTGATGCTTACCTTGTCCTGCAAGAGCTCGCGCAGGTCGGCAATAGCCACACGACGCTGCTCCATTGTGTCGCGGTCGCGCAGGGTAACCATATTATCCTCGAGAGTCTGGTGGTCGACAGTCACACAGTAGGGAGTACCGATGGCATCCATACGACGGTAACGCTTGCCGATAGAATCCTTCTCTTCGTAGTAGCAGTTGAAGCTGAACTTGAGCTCGTTCATAATCTCACGAGCCTTCTCGGGCAGGCCATCCTTCTTAACCAAAGGAAGCACAGCAAGCTTCACGGGAGCAAGAGCTGCGGGCAGCTTGAGCACCACGCGTGACTCGCCATTCTCGAGTTTCTCCTCGTTGTAGGCAGCGCACATTACGCTGAGGAACATACGGTCGACACCGATAGAGGTCTCGATAACATAGGGAGTGTAGCTTTCGTTGAGCTCGGGATCGAAATATTTGATATTCTTTCCGCAATACTTCTCGTGCTGGCTGAGGTCGAAGTTGGTGCGAGAGTGGATACCCTCTACCTCCTTGAATCCGAAAGGCATCTTGAACTCGATGTCTGTCGCAGCATTAGCATAGTGAGCGAGCTTCTCGTGGTCGTGGTATCTGTACATATCATCGCCGAAGCCGAGAGCCTTGTGCCATTTCAGGCGGAAGGCCTTCCAGTGCTCGAACCACTCCATCTCTTTGCCGGGCTGAACGAAGAACTGCATCTCCATCTGCTCGAACTCTCTCATTCTGAAGATAAACTGGCGAGCAACAATCTCGTTGCGGAACGCCTTACCAATCTGTGCAATACCGAAGGGGATGCGCATACGGCCGGTTTTCTGCACGTTAAGGTAGTTTACGAAAATACCCTGTGCAGTCTCGGGACGAAGGTAAACTTTCATTGCGCCGTCGGCTGTAGAGCCCATTTCTGTAGAGAACATAAGGTTGAACTGACGCACCTCTGTCCAGTTGCGTGTACCCGATACGGGGCACACAATCTCCTCGTCGAGGATAATCTGACGAAGCTCCTCGAGGTCTACATTGTTCATCGCCACAGAGAAACGCTCGTGCAGAGCATCGCGTTTAGCCTTCTCGGCAAGCACTTTGGGGTTAGTCTCGCAGAACATTGCTCTGTCGAACGACTCGCCGAAACGTTTGGCAGCCTTGGCAACCTCTTTCTCTATCTTCTCGTCGTATTTTGCAATCTGCTCCTCGATGAGCACGTCTGCTCTATATCTTTTCTTGGAGTCGCGGTTGTCAATCAAGGGATCGTTGAACGCATCCACGTGACCCGACGCCTTCCAAATTGTAGGGTGCATGAAAATAGCAGAATCGATACCCACGATATTGTCGTGGAGCAGCACCATACTCTGCCACCAATAAGTCTTAATATTATTCTTCAACTCCACGCCCATCTGACCATAATCATAGACAGCACCGAGGCCGTCGTATATGTCACTCGAAGGAAAAACAAAGCCATATTCCTTGCAGTGGGCTACCACTTTCTTAAATACATCTTCTTGAGCCATCTTATATAAATCTAAAATTTTCCGCAAAGTAAATCATTTTTTCTGAAAAAGCCCCCATTGTACACTAAATAATTAAGAAGCTTTATATTATTTCATAGCACGTGCAATAGCAAGATTACATGTTTACATCTATAGCTGCTGCGAAAAGACGTTCGGGGTCAAAAAAACAAGCACAACTGTTAACCAGATGACACAGGTCGGGTTTCAGACGCCCCTTAAACACTCGGCGACCGTTCACGACAAGTGTGACTTTTTTGCTAAAATCCACCATATCCGGAGCCAAATACAATGTAAAGCGCCCCTTGTTTACAGGGGATGTCTTTATCTGCTGACGTATGGGGATTCCCCATCTTGGTTCGCGGCCTCCGGCAATATATTCTACGTGTTGCAGAGTAACATTTATCACATTATCTGAGATTGTCATTTCGTAACGTGTGCGTTCTTTGCCACCGGCCGTATCGCGTTCATGAACCTCGACATTGTAGAAACCGTTGCGATAGCGACCATTCATCGGGAGGTCCTCCCAAATGAAATGGCGCGGACGTGGCGAACGTGCAAATTTACGCATCCAGGGTGTAGTGGGACTGTAGTCAATATGATGTCCGCGGCCAGGGATAAGCTGCACATTATGGCGATATTCTTCGGGGTACAATTTTTGCAGACTATCCAAAAGCTCGCCCGCACGACGTGTAAGAAGGTTGCGACCGAACATGTAGTCATCGGCTCCGGTAAGTAAAGAGAATGCAACATGTCCCAAATTCTCAACCGGGGCGCAGTCTATAATTTCGCCACCGGCCATAGGGCCGGCTGCCGCCAAATAATCGGCATAAAAAGATGCAAGGCGCTGGCTACCGTATCCACCTTCGGATATTCCGAAAAGATAGATGCGGTTGGCATCCACACTTCCATCGGCAAGAAGCTGACGCAACAAACGCTCCCAAACATATTGTTTACTTTGCTGATACCATCTGTAATGCTTTTCGCTGGGAATTTGTGGAATAAAATAGAGCGATGGCGCATCGTCGAAGCGTTTGCAAAGTTTGTATCCTATTGCAAATTCGCTATCTTTTGGGCCGGAACCGTGCAAATAGAGGATGAAGGGCCATCCGTCTTCGGGGCGCTCGCCTTTGGAGCCGAAATAGAAAGGCATTACAGTGTCGTACTCCTGTATATGTGGCAGATGCCAACGTAAGGTGTCGGCATTGGTAAGAGGAGATATTTCCGGAAGTTTCTCCTCGCAGAAGGCTTTGTTTGCCCTACTCCATGCCTGCCAAACAAACTCTTTATACTCTTCTACTTTTGCTCGCTTTATGCGACCGGTTGGGGCCGACGAGAGGTTTTCTCCTTGCAGAATGGCTGTAAAGTATTGTTCGATAGCAGCTCTATCTTGCGCTTGTATCGCCATGGACAGGATAAAAAACAGCGAGAGAGTAAAGAAACTTTTTTTCATGCTCAATGATTATTTATCTTAGTGATGAAAACTACGTTGAAAATACAAAATGCCCCCGCAAATATACTAACAAACGAGCGAAACAGTATCAAGCCTGCTTGAATATTTCAAAGCGGGAGCAGCGTATATTCGCCGACAGGCAAATTTAGGAACATTTCCCTAATAATAGCAACACAATCTCTAAAAATAGAAGTCGTTTTTGCTCTATTATTCAAGAAAAAGCATAAATTTGCAGAACAAAGAGAGAATGCTTCATTAAAATAACAAAGAACGACGCAAAACAGGGTAATAAAAGCCCTCTGACAGACTATGAGCGACAACAATTTTGAAGATAACAGAGAAGAAATCACTTACGAGCAGACAGGCGAAAATCAGCAAGAGCAAGAGGTACACTCGGACTACAGGCCGGCCGAAGCACAGAACAAGCACAGGCTCACAGGCATGTACAAGAACTGGTTCCTCGACTACGCATCGTATGTAATTCTTGAACGCGCCGTCCCCCACCTGAACGACGGATTGAAGCCCGTGCAACGACGCATTCTGCACGCAATGAAGGAGCTCGACGACGGCCGCTACAATAAAGTGGCTAACATCGTGGGCCACACTATGCAGTACCACCCCCACGGCGACGCCTCCATCGGCGGAGCACTCGTGCAGTTGGGACAGAAGGAGCTGCTCATCGACTGCCAGGGTAACTGGGGAAACATTCTCACAGGCGACTCGGCAGCGGCGCCCCGTTACATAGAGGCGCGTCTCTCGAAATTTGCCAACGAGGTTATCTTCAACCCCAAGACCACCGAGTGGAAGCTCTCTTACGATGGCCGCAACAAAGAGCCCATCACCCTGCCCGTGAAATTCCCGCTGCTGCTTGCACAGGGAGTCGAGGGTATCGCCGTAGGTCTTTCATCACGCATACTGCCGCACAACTTCAACGAAATATGCGACGCTGCGGTAGCCTACCTTAACAAAGAGGAGTTCTCGCTCTACCCCGATTTTCAGACAGGCGGCAGCATAGACGTGTCGCGCTACCACGATGGCGACCGCGCGGGCCGCGTGCGCATAAGAGCAAAAATATCGAAGTCGGAGGATGGCAAGAGCCTGCTGATTACAGAGATTCCCTATGGAAAGACCACGCCCGTAGTCATCGACTCCATACTGAAGGCTATTGACAACGGCAAGATAAAGGTGCGCAAGGTGGACGACAACACTTCGGACAAGGTGGAGATTATGGTGCATCTGGCCCCGGGAGTGTCGTCGGACAAGACCATCGACGCGCTCTACGCCTTCACCGACTGCGAAATAAGCATCACCCCCTGCTGCTGCGTCATCGACAACAACACCCCCGTATTCCTGACGGTGAGCGACATTCTTCGTCGTTCGGTGGACAACACCATGGAGCTGTTGCGCCAGGAGCTGCTCATACGCAAGCGCGAACTGCTGGAGCAGTTGCACTTTGCATCACTCGAGCAGATATTCATCGAGGAGCGTATATATAAGGATAAAGAGTTCGAGCAGGCAAAAGACATGGACAGCGCGCTTGCCCACATTGACCTGCGTCTGACGCCCTACAAGGAGAGTTTCATACGCGAGGTTACGCGCGACGACCTTCTGCGCCTGATGGAGATAAAGATGGCACGCATCCTGCGATTCAACAAGGATAAGGCCGAAGAGCTTATCGCACGCATCAAGGACGAGGTTGCCGACATCGACAAGCGTCTGGCCAATATGGTAAAGGAGACTATAAAGTGGTTCACGATGCTGAAGGAGAAGTACGGCGCAGGATTCCCGCGCTGCACAGAGATACGCAACCTCGACACCATTGTCGCGGCAAAGGTAATCGAGGCCAACCAGAAGCTCTACATCAACCGCGCCGAGGGATTCATAGGAACATCGCTCAAGAAAGAGGAGTTTGTTACCAACTGCTCGGACATCGACGACATTATACTTTTCTACAAGGATGGAAAGTACAAGATAGTGAAGGTGAGTGAGAAACTTTTCGTAGGAAAGAACGTTATCCACATAGACGTATTCAAGAAGAACGACAAGCGCACTATATATAATGTAGTCTACCGCGACGGCCACAAGGGAATACACTACATCAAGCGTTTCGCCGCCACAGGAATGACACGCGACAAGGAGTACGACCTTACACAGGGCACCGCCGGCTCGAAAATTGCATATTTCTCGGCCAACCCCAACGGCGAGGCAGAGGTTATAAAAGTGATGCTGAAGCCCAACCCCCGTCTGCGCAACGCCATCATAGACAAAGATTTCAGCACCGTGGCCATCAAAGGACGCCAGTCGATGGGTAACATACTGACAAAGAACGAGGTGCAGCGCATTTCGCTCAAGCGTCACGGAATCTCTACCCTGGGTGGAAGAAAAGTGTGGTTCGACCGCGATATTCTGCGCATAAACTTCGACAACCACGGAGAGTACCTGGGCGAGTTCCACGGCGACGAGCAGATACTTGTAATAAGGAACAATGGTGAGTTCTACCTGACTCCCATCGACCTTAACAACCACTACGAGGAGGACACGATGATTATAGAGAAATACGACCCCGCGAAGGTGTGGACGGCTATTCTCTACGACGCGTCGCAGCAGAATCTGCCCTACGTGAAGCGCTTCACGCTGGACGCAAACATGAAAAAGCAGAATTGCCTGGGCGAGAACCGCGAGAGCAAGCTCATATGGTTCAGCGACACCCCCTACCCGCGCATACAGGTGATGTTTGGCGGAGGCGACCAGTTCCGCGAGCCTCTGGTGCTGGAGCTCGACGAATTTATCGGCACCAAGAGCTTCAAGGCACGCGGCAAGCGACTGACGCAGTACGTCATCGACGAGATTATCGAGCTTGAGCCCACGCGCCACCCCGAGCCGCCGGCACTGCCCGAGCTTTCCGAGACTGACGACGAGAGCGACGAGAATGGTGGCGACAGCGCCGTACAACTGAATCTTTTCGAAGAATGATAAAAAGAGTGATTAATATAATTGTGCTTTTGGCGCTGTCGCTACTGCCGACAGTGTCAAAAGCACAATTTTCTTGTGGCGACACAATTAACAGCTGCCGCATAAGGGTGAGCAGCACCACCCACGGAGTGGCCCTGCTCAACAACCTCGACACCTATCTGTCGGGCTACGACTATCGTGGCGCAGGCTACCACTACAACCGCGAGAACTTCCGCGACGCAATGTTCGGGCGACACAAGCTGAAGTACCAGACAATCTTCAGCGGCATTCTGGGAGCGACCGAGCTCTACGACTCGAAGCAGTATTCACTGATGCTGAAGCAGTCGTGGGGAGCCTATCGCCCCTTCAAGATGGGCGAGCGTCTGCAACTGCTTGCCGGAGCGCAGATGCAGCTGACGGGCGGCGCACTCTACATCCCCACCAACGGCAACAATCTTGTATCGGCCAAGCTGAGTGCCTCGCTGGCCGCCTCGGGAATGGCAATATACAAGATACCCCTGCGCACAAAAACCGTGACCGCCCGCTACCAGATAGACATTCCCCTGATGGGCGTCGCCTTCTCCCCCGCCTTCGGGCAGTCGTACTACGAGATTTTCGGTCTTGGCAACTACGGCAATATTCTGCATCTGACGCACCCCTTCAACGCCCCCTCGTGGCGACACATAGTGTCGGCCGACATTCCTTTGGGCAAGAGAGGAGGCACCACCCTGCGCGCAGCCTACATTGCCGACATTTTCCAGTCGGACATCAACGAACTGCGCACGCACATATACAGCCACACATTCTCGGTGGGCATTGTAAAGACCTTATATAATATAAAAGGAGGCGACCCCCTGAAAATCCATTCGCCATATTAAAATGAGAAGAAAGCTATTCACATATATAATCGCACTGTTGACACTGGCGCTGCCCTGCTCGTGCATCGAAGAGGAGAGTTTCGACAACAGCATCACAGGCAACTTCGACGCACTGTGGAGCCTCATCGACCAACGCTACTGCTTCTTCGACTACGCCGAAGAGCAGTTTGGCCTCGACTGGAACAGAGTCTACCACAAGTACAAGGCCAAGATTGACGAAAAGACAAGCGACCGACAGCTTTTCAATATTTGCGGAGAGATGCTGGGCGAACTGCGCGACGGGCACGTTAACCTCGCGTCAGTCTACGGAACAACATACTATTGGGAGTGGAAACTGAACCACCCGGCCAACTTCAGCGACTCGTTGCAGAGAAACTATCTGGGCAACAAGTTCAAGCTGAACAACGGAATAAGATACACGGAACTGCCCGACAGTATTGCATACGCCTACGTAGGCTCGTTCGAAAGCAGCATAGGCAACGGCAACCTCACGGCCCTGCTCTTCGACGTCTCTGCGTGCAAGGCGCTCATTTTGGACGTGCGCAACAACGGCGGAGGACTGATTACTGCTGCCGAGACACTCGCCTCGCACTTCACCGACACGAAAGTAAAGATTGGATCCATACAGCACAAGACAGGCACTGCCCACGACGCATTCTCGTCGCCCGAGCCCATGTATCTGTCGCCCGGCGACGGAGGAATATGGAAACGTCCGGTAATTGTACTCACCAACAGAGGGGTGTTCAGCGCAGCCAACCATTTTGTGATGATGATGAGAGAGCTGCCCCACGTAACCATCGTCGGCGACAAGACCGGAGGCGGCTCGGGCCTGCCCTTCAACAGCACTCTGCCCAACGGCTGGAGCGTGCGCTTCTCGGCCAGCCCCATACTCGACGCCGACGGCAATCAGACGGAATTTGGAATTGAGCCTGACGTAAGAGTGGACATCACCTCCGAGGATTGGAACAGAGGAGTGGACACAATTATTGAAAAGGCGATAAAAATCGCCAAAGAGCAGACTGACGGCAAAAAGCCTGTAAGCTAACGACGCCAAAATTTCACATCCACGTAGAGGGGCAGATGATCCGAGGCGATGCTGTCGCCAAAGAGCACCTCACTTTTAAGAGTCTCGCACGAATATCCATTATCGAGAGCATAGATAAAGTCGATGCACTCCTCGGGATTGACAGAGGGGTAGGTTGCATCGGCGGGATTGTTGAGCACCTTGAAAGAGCGCGCAAGCAACTGCTGCTCGGGGTCGCCCACGCAACAGTTCATGTCGCCCACAAGGAAAAGAGGCTTTTCGCACCCCTGCAGAGCCTCGCAGAGAACCTCAGCCGAAGCCACACGGTCGTCGCCCTTGAGCGGAAAGTGGGTGCAGCAGGCTACATATTTCTCGAACTCAACCACCAGCAGACGACGCGCCTCGCCACTGCTCACCAGCGGCACCACACGCACAGCGACAGGCTCTTCGCGCGACAAAAGCCCCAGCCCGTAGCTGCCACCACCGAACTTTATTGCCGACGCATAGGAGGCGAACATTCCCGTCGCGGATGCAAGCTCGTTGATGCACACTTTGCCATTGTTGCGCGCCGTAGCGCTGTCGAGCTCTTGCAGAGCCACAAAGTCGGGCGACACGCGGTTGATAACCTCGGCGATGCGCGCATAATCAATCTTTCCATCCACGCCGCGGCAATGATGCACATTGTAACTCATCACACGCATAGTGTCGCCGCCACACGAAACGAGCATGGCACAAAGAAGAGCGAAAGAGCAGAGAATCTTATACATATTATTGATATTTTCGGAGGAAGGTTATTAAAAGAGGCTGTGCCAAAAAAGATTGACACAGCCGTATGATTGTGGGAACAGCAACAATTACTCGGTTGCCTTAATGTAGTTTTTCACGGGGTTAGCATACATTTCGAGAATCTTTCCGCGCAGGAATGCCTCGTCCTTGTTGGGAAGGTCAATCTTCTGCAACTGTCCTGCAAGATAAGCGTCGAGAGCAGCCTTCTCCTCGGCTGTATACTTGTCGGCGAAGCGGGTGTCGCCTGTGAGAAGCTCGTAGAAATAGTAGTTCACGGGCCAGAAACGGTAGTTGCTGTGTATCGCGCGGTCGATAATCTGTGCAGCGGCAGCAAACTTTTCGCCTTTGCCAAGATTGGGGTCGAGAGCATCGAGGTCGTCGTTGATGCACTTTGCCACATGATAGTGGATGTGACCTTTGTAGCCGAAGAGACCTGTCTGCATATTCAGAAGGTCGTCGAAGGGCGACTTTTTGTGCTCGGGATTGTCGCGTTTCTGCTGATACTCTTTGGCCTTCAGGTAGTCGCAGGGGTCAAACTCGTAAGAGATTGCCGTGGGGGCAATGTTCAATGCCTTGAGCGCCTCCATGGGATCACCGGGCGAGTGCATTGCAAGCATCTTCAGCACACTCTCGGCTGTAAAGTCGTTGCTATCCTTGGCACGTCCCTCGCGCTGCGCAATCCACACAGGCTGCTTCTTGTCGGCAATCGCGAAGCGGATGTACGACGAAAGACGCTTCGAAGAGGCAAGCAGTTCGCCCATGGTGAGCGAGCGCTGCACGATGAAGCTGCGGTTCACGCGCACAAGCTTCTTTATCCAGGGACGGATGAGAAGGTTGTCGCCAATGGCAATCTCGACAGTGTTTTTAATCTCCTCGACAAGCAAAATATCGAGGAAGGCCGAGTCGAGGATAATATCCCTGTGGTTGGAGATGTAGAGTGCATTGGAGAGCTGCTCTTTATTGTCGTAGCTGAGTGTGAGTCCCTTGCTCAGTTTGTCCAGAAGCCCATAGAGGAAAGGTTTCACAAGAGCCACCTGAAACTCGAGGTTGGTCTTGCAGCCCCTCATCGCGCCACTAATCTGTTCGTACGAGAGCTGCGGGAAGGCGCGAGTCATCATTTCCTTGAACTCTTCGTCGGCGATGAGTTCTTCAAATATGGCGGGAAGTTCCTCGGGGGAATAGGGACGAATATCGTCAAATTCTGCAGGAGTTATCATAATTCTAAATTTTGAACATTGTTTAACATTTATGCAATATTCGGCAAAAATATTGATATATGCAATACTTTTGCCGAATATTCACCTTTGCAGGCAGCAAACTGCTACGCTACTGCCCTATTTTCGGAACAATAATTTTCTCGGAAACCTCTATGCGCCAGGCACCTTTGCCGACGTCGCGGTCGCGGCGCATCTTCATGGGAGCAATCAGCGTCTGACGAGGGGTAATCTCTTTCATATTCTTGTGTGCATGGTACACCATATAGAATTTCTTACCCGTGCGGAAGACTGTATGGTGGCCCGTACCCATGTATCCGCAGTGGCGATGCAGCACAGGGTTTTTCTCGTAACGCTCATAAGGCCCCATGGGAGAGTCGGCCACAGCAAAGCCCACCGCATAGTCCTGACTGCGGAAGTCGTTGCAGCTGAATGTAAGATAATATTTACCTTTATATTTGAAAGTGAGAGGGCCCTCGGCTATTCGTCCCATCTTCTTCTCCCACGTACCCTCGCGTGCATCTATAAGCTCGCGCGCAGTCTCAACCTTCACATTCATAAGGTCGGGGGTCATTTCTGCCACCCAGATGATGTTTCCACCACCCTCCAGACGCACCCAGAACATATAAGCCTTGCCATCGTCGTCGACAAAGATTGAAGCGTCTATTCCACGCTCGTTGGGCAGATAGGGACGCTGCTCTTTCTGCACAAAGGGGCCGCAGGGCGAGTCGGACTCGGCGCAGCATATATGAAGGTCGCTGCTGTAGGTCATTATAAATTTATCACCGTGCTTGTAGACCTCGGGAGCCCAGAACATGCTGTTGCCCCAAACATCGTCCTTGTGCATGGCAAGGCCGTTCTTTGCGTTTCCGCATCGGCGGCTCCACTGCTTCATGTCGCGCGAACGGTAGACAACAATGCCATCGGCCGCCTCGGTGCCATAAATATAATACCACCCATCGTGCTCAATAACAAAAGGGTCGGCAAGCATCAGTTGGTTGGGAAGCGCAACACCCACCGTCGCGCCCTCTTTGTTGTCGTTAGCCACAGCCACATGCGAAAGAGCCGCAACTAACATCAGGAACAAAATCTTTTTCATAAACATATTTCTATTCTATCTTCTCTAATATCAAATAACCCGGCTCATTTTTCTTTGCTTTAAATTTAGCATCCTCTTTTTTCACGCAAGAACAATTACCTCTGAAGTGCACACTTCCTTTAATAAAATATTGATATGTATAATCATCTTTATACCAAACCTCAGAAAACACCACCTTGTCATCCTTTATAAAAGAAACAGCTTCATCTTGTAAAAGTGAGTAAGACACTCCATTTACGGTTATTTCATTTTCTCCTCCTAAGTTACGCACAACAAAGTAATCCCAATCGAATGGCATAACCTCGGCAAGGTCAATAATGCTCTCGCCATTGCTATCTTTGTTCCACCACCATTCCCACAACACTAAATAGTCTGTTTTATTTTTTATGTTAATTGCGCCCATTAAATACAGGAATGCAACAATAACCAATACGCAAAAAATAAATGATAGTGCAAAAAAAGCTATGAATATACGTTTAATATATTTCTTCAATTGTTTATTAAGCTCCATAATTCATTTAAGCACGATTATCTTTCTATTTTCACTAATATCAAATCTCCATCGTCATCTTTTGTAGTTTTGAATTTAGCATCCTCTCTTTTTATACAAAAGCAACCATCTATAAAAGAAACAATCCCTTTGGGGAATTCACGTATATTACTCAGTATATTAGATCCTTCATACCATACTTCTGAAAAAACAACTTTGTGGTTCTTTATGAAAGCAAGACCTTTATCCCCCAACAATCTAGGGGAACTTTTGTCTATGCCTGATTCTTTTCTTAATGTTTCTACATCACAATCTACATTGTATGAAATCATATAATCCCAATCAAAAGGCATAACCTCGGCAAGGTCTATTATGCCCTCGCCATTGTTATCTTTGTTCCACCACCACTCCCAAAAGATTAAATAGTCGGTTTCAGTCTTTATGTTAATTACACCCGTTGCACGTAAGACAATGAAGGTAAAGAATGCGCAACAAAGATATAATAGTATTGCAAAAGTTATCAATATCCGCTTAATGACTTTATTAAATATTCTAACAGTTCCCATCTCTTTTTCGGGGTTGTAAAATGTTTTTGTTCTTCATACTGTGCCTTCTCTAATTCTTCAGGCAAAAAACCATTTTCATCGACGCGACTATAATATTCTTTCAGAATATCGTATTTCTATTGTGAGTGGCCTTTTACTTTTTGATTTTTATATCATATTGGTCGTATGAAGCTGTACGCCATGCAAATTTTGCAGTTACTCTTGACAATGCAAACAGCGGCGAGTAAGTTCTTACTCCTATTGTTTCGCCATCGGGATAGAACTCAAGAATGCGCAGCCAACAGTCGCCACCGTTGCCGTTCCAATCGCCGTCGCCCTGTTGGGAATTGAACATCATCTGAAAGACTTCGCGACCATTGGCGGCCTTGTCTACACGAAACGACGAAGTGGGACTATAATCTGTCGCAGCGACACTCTCCTTTATTTCGGGGGCCTGCCCTGCGTGGCCACTAAGCACAAGCACTATATTTTCTGAGGGGTAGATAAGTCTCTGCCACACATCCTCGGGCTCGTTGCACGGTGCAAGTGTGTAATTGCTTTTTTTGAGACGTTCGCCTTTGTTATTGAGCCACGAGTGTGTGAGTACTATCACTCTGTGCTTTTTGAAACGCTCACTCGCGACAAGAGTCTTTGCCCACTCAAGTACTTCGTCACGCGGAGCAAATTCAAATGTCAACAACAGGATATTGCCCCACTTTTCATCGTAGAATTCATACGCAGAATTTTCCATCGTATGAACGCCTGTCCAATTGGAGCACGTGGCAACAAGCGTTTTTTCAAATTTTATGTTGCGTTCGGGGTAGATGTATTGTGGCGCATTTGAATGGCGGTCGGTGGCGGTAATGTGCCCAATGTCGTGGTTGCCTTGAGCAATAACATAGGGCAGACGATTATCCAAACGTGCCAGCGCACGCGACACTGCCTGCCACTGCTGCGTGCCCGTCTGGTCGCCATTATACTTGTTGGGTAAAGGTGCCGAAATTATTTTTCCATTCTGCTCGACCATGTCTCCCGTGAAGAGCGCAGCCTTTATATTCAATCGCTCGATATTTTGCGCGACCCATGCAGTCTGCAATTCAAATAGTGGCTGGTTGGCCGCAAATTTTGTATAACTCTGTGCGTCGGGCACAAGAATCATGCTGAAAGATTTTTTATCCTGCAAAGCCGGATAGACGGGTATTTGCGGTTCACCCTCGGGTGCCTGTGCCATAGATACATTCAGCAGGAACAGTGAACAGAGAGCAGCGAAAAAATATTTTCTCATGGCTATTGTTTTTTTGGTTATTTTATCCATATGTCTGCTCTATCTTGTCGAGGATAGAGAAGAGCTCTTCGAGTTTTTCGGCGCGCAGCATTGCTATTCTCAATGGGCGAAAATCTGTCAAGCCCTTCAACAGAGGCGTTGCTGCAAGATGGCGACGTATGTGCAGAATTCCGCGTCGTTCGTCGAGACGCTCGACACTGTCCATCACCTGTGCGCGCAGAATATCCATTGTCTCTTTGAAAGTGAAGGGCGTCGCATGCTCGCCATGCTCAAGATAGTGCTTAACCTCGCGGAAAATCCATGGGCGACCGAAGCTGGCGCGACCAATCATCACCGCATCGACTCCGTAGCGCTCGAAACACTCTTTGGCGCGCTCGGGGGTGGTGATGTCGCCGTTGCCGATGATGGGGATTCTCATGCGGGGATTCTCCTTTATCTTGCCTATAAGGGTCCAATCGGCCTCGCCCGTGTACATTTGGGCGCGTGTGCGGCCATGCACTGTGAGCGCGGCAATGCCACAATCCTGCAACGCCTCGGCAAGCTCTACAATTACCTTGCTGTTGTCGTCCCAGCCCAGACGGGTTTTCACGGTTACGGGAATCTTCACAGCATCCACCACCGCCTTTGTTATCTGCAACAGTTTGGGAATATTCTGCAACATTCCCGCGCCGGCGCCCTTGCGGGCCACCTTCTTCACCGGGCAGCCGAAATTGATGTCGAGAACATCGGGGCGGGCAGCCTCGACACGCTTGGCAGCCTCGACCATGGGCTCGACCTCGTTTCCATATATCTGTATGGCGACGGGGCGTTCCTCGTCGCAGATGTTCAATTTCTGCACCGAGCGATTGACGTCGCGTATGAGCGCGTCGCTCGACACAAATTCCGTGTACACCATGTCCGCACCGAAGCCCTTGCACATCAGGCGGAAGGCGGCGTCGGTAACATCCTCCATGGGAGCGAGAAACACAGGGTAACGTCCGAATTCTATATCAGCAATCTTCATTTTCAATTAATTTTCTTTGAGCCAGCCTTTGCGATAGGCCTGCAACAACATTTCAAGTTCGTCTATCTGCTTGCGAAGCTCGCGGCCGATGTCTGTGTCGGCTACAAGTACGCGGCGGTTGGAGCTCTCGACAAGAGAGGTTGTCGACTGAATGTCGATTCCTTCGAGCACCGCCTCTTCGGTTGAGGTGAAGGGCGCATGCTGCACAAGCTGGAAGCCGCGGCTGTGATAGACGAGTGTGTAGCCGGCGATACCTGTCTTCGAGTGGTAGGCGCGCGCAAAGCCGCCGTCGATGACCATCAGTCGTCCGCCGGCCTTTATGGGATTCTCGCCCTTGCCCGCCTTCACGGGAACGTGGCCGTTGATAATGTGGCGATGGGCACCGGTGACCTCAAAGTCGTCGAGCAGTCGCTCGCACACCTCTTCTTTGTCGCGCAGCTTGAAGTACCAGCCTTTATCCTCGGCGTGTACCTCTTTGTCCTTTATAAAATAGCGCTCAAAGGTGGTCATCTTGGACTTGTCGAAAAGGGGGCTGTCGACGCCGCACCACAGGTACCAGAAGTAGTCGCGGGCGTAGGCCTTCTCCTCTTCGTCGGCACCCTCTTCGTAGGCGAGACGTATAATCTGCTCGATGCGCTGCATAAGGTCTTTGCCTTTGTATGTATGTCCCTGAATATTGACCTCGCGCAACGAGCCATCCTCGTTCAGGGGCATCGATGCGTGGAACAGCAGGTTGGAGTTGCACACAGAGTACATTCCTCCGTGTGTCAGCAGGCACTGCATGTGTCGCTGCAGACGCTCGCTTGTGCGGAAAGAGCGCACAAGGCTGTCCATAATCTCTTGCTCCTCTTCGTTCAGGCAGTAGGGGTTGTCGGGGTCGATTGTGGGGAAGAAACGATCCTCTATCTTGTAGGTTTTTCCGTAATAGTTTATCGTTCCCTTGTCGAAGTTCATATGTTCGAGCAGACAACGGTGGCCCATGTTCCAGTCGGGATTCTGCAGATAGAGCTGCGACTCGAGCTTGAACTGGATGACGGCAATAGCCTTGTGCATCTGGGCGATGAGACGCTGCGTCTTTTCGCGCGGAGAGTTTGTTCCATTATCTTCGATGAAGGGGCGGAAAATGTCGCAGGGGTCGTCGGCGTATGTCTCCATGGCAAATGTCGCCAGCGGCACCATATTTATTCCGTAGCCATCCTCGAGAGTCTTTGTGTTTGCGTATCGCAACGACAGACGTATGACAGCCGCCGCACACGCGGGGTTTCCGGCTGCCGCGCCCATCCACAGGACATCGTGGTTGCCCCACTGAATGTCGAGATTGTGGTAGTTGCACAGCGTGTCCATTATAAGATGGGCACCGGGGCCTCTATCGAAGATGTCGCCCAGAATGTGCAGCCTGTCGATCGAAAGACGCTGTATAAGGTAGCACAGCTGGATGATGAATGGCTCGGCGCGACGCGTGCGTATGATGGTTCTTATAATGATATTGTAATACTCGTGCTTATTCTGTCCGTCGGATGTCTCGTTGAGCAGCTCCTCGATGATGAATGCAAACTGCTCGGGCAGACTCTTGCGCACCTTGGAGCGAGTGTACTTTGACGACACGTTACGGCAGACCATTATAAGCCTGTTGAGCGCTGTCTGATAAAAGTCATTCATATTCCTGCGCGAGAGCTTCACAAGTTCGAGCTTCTCTTCGGGGTAATATATAAGGGTACACAGCTCCTTAATCTCTTCCTCACTCAGAAATTTGTCGAAAATCTCGCGCACCTTGCGGCGGATGTTACCCGAAGCGTTGCGCAGCACATGCTGGAAGGCCTCGTTCTCGCCATGAAGGTCGGCGAGGAAGTGCTCGGTGGCTTTGGGAAGATACATTATCGCCTCGAGGTTGATAATCTCGGTTGTCACTCGGGGCACATTGGGAAACTCCTTGGCAAGCAGCTGCAGATAGCGCATATTGTCACGAATATTTTTCATTGCCATGCTTCTTTTATAAGTTTCTGTTGAATATCGAGCAAAAAAGCCCGCCTGACTTTTTGTGTAAAAAAAATCGGGCAGGCTTTTGATTGGAATTATCTTTTTACTTTTTGTTGATGTAGTCTACAATCCATGCGCCCACCTCGGCTGTACCATATTTGGTGTCGCCATCGCTCTGGAGGTCGGGAGTGCAAACATTCTGGGCCATCGAAGCGTTCACCGCCTCGCGGATGAGGGCACCCTCTTCGAGAAGTCCGAATGCGTACTCGAACATCATTGCGGCCGAGAGGATTGTCGCCAAGGGGTTGGCGATGTTCTTGCCGGCAGCCTGAGGCCATGAGCCGTGGATGGGCTCGAAGAGCGAAGTGTGTACGCCGATAGATGCCGAAGGCAGCAGACCCATTGAGCCGGTAATCACCGAGCCCTCGTCTGTGAGGATGTCTCCGAACATATTCTCTGTAACCATTACGTCGAACGACGAAGGCCACTGGATGAGGCGCATAGCTGCATTGTCCACGAACATGAATTCTGTCTCGACCTCGGGGTACTGCTTGGCAATCTCGCCTGCAACCTCGCGCCACAGACGTGAAGTTGCGAGCACGTTAGCCTTGTCGACAACGGTTACCTTCTTGCGGCGCTTCATTGCATACTCGTAAGCGAGCTTAACGATGCGCTCAACCTCTTCGCGAGTGTACACGCAGGTGTCGTAGGCTGTGTTTCCATCCTCGGAACGGCCCTGGGGACGACCGAAATAGAGTCCGCCTGTGAGCTCGCGAATGCACATAAAGTCGGCACCTCTTACAATCTCGGGACGAAGAGGAGACTTGTCGATGAGCGACTCGAAGGTTGTCACGGGACGAAGGTTAGCATAGAGGCCGAGCTTCTTGCGCATTGCAAGAAGTCCCTGCTCGGGACGTACCTTGGCCGAGGGGTTGTTGTCGAAACGAAGGTCGCCAACTGCGCCGAAGAGCACTGCATCGCTCTGCATACAAAGTTCGTGAGTCTCCTCGGGATAGGGATTGCCTGTTGCGTCAATCGCGCATGCGCCCACAAGGCCCTTCTTGTAATCCAATGTGTGGCCGAACTTGTTGCAAACGGCCTTTGTAACCTCTAACGCCTGTGCTATAATCTCGGGACCGATGCCGTCGCCCGGGAGCACTGCTATTTTTATATTCATTGTATTCTTTTCTTATATAATTGTGAAACTATCGTTGCGCCTCCCAGCTCTCGATTTTGTCTTTGTTGCTGAGCAGGAAGTCAATATCGTCGAGGCCGTTCATTAGACAATGCTTTTTGTAGGCATTAATCTCGAATGTCTCGGACTTTCCTGTGGCGGTGTTTGTGATTGTCTGCTCGGGCAGATTCACAATAACCTCGGTGCGGGGATTAGCATAAATTGAGTCGAAAAGCTCTTTCAGGAACTCCTCGGTAACCACTACGGGCAGCACAAAGTTGTTGAGCTCGTTGTTCTTGTGAATGTCGGCAAAGAAGCTCGAAACGACCACGCGGAAGCCATAGTCGGCAATGGCCCACGCTGCATGCTCGCGGCTCGAGCCCGAGCCGAAGTTCTTGCCCGCCACAAGTATCTGTCCCGAATATGTAGGGTCGTTGAGCACGAAGCTCTCTATCTTGTTGCCCTGCTCGTCGAATCGCCAGTCGCGGAAAAGATTCTCGCCGAAGCCCTCGCGGGTGGTTGCTTTCAGGAAGCGTGCGGGCACAATCTGGTCGGTGTCGACATTCTCGAGCGGCAGAGGAATGCAAGAGTCTTTTATTATATTGAATTTCTCTTTTTTCATCGTTACTGTTTTTTAAAGGAATTTACGCGGGTCGGTTATCTTGCCTGTGATGGCTGCTGCGGCTGCAACGTAGGGGCTTGCGAGGATGGTGCGTGCGCCCTGTCCCTGACGACCCTCGAAGTTGCGGTTGCTGGTCGATACTGCATATTTTCCGGCAGGAATCTTGTCCTCGTTCATTGCGAGACAGGCCGAGCATCCGGGCTCGCGCAGTTCGAAGCCTGCCTCGGCAAAGATAGCTGCAAGGCCCTCCTCTTCTATCTGGCGGAAGACGCCCCACGAGCCGGGAACAATCCATGCTGTAACATTCTCGGCCTTCTTGTTGCCCTTAACAATCTCGGCAAATGCACGGAAGTCCTCGATGCGTCCGTTGGTACAAGAACCGATGAACACATAGTCGATGGGGTGACCTTCGAGCTTTTCGCCTGCGCTGAAGCCCATATATTCGAGAGACTTCAGGTAAGATGCCTGACCGGCCTCGGGCTGTGTCTCGACTGCGGGCACTGCCTCGCTGATGCCGATACCCATTCCGGGGTTGGTGCCGTATGTCACGCGGGGCTCGATGTCCGATGCCTGGAAGGTAATCTCCTTGTCGAACACTGCATCCTCGCTGCTGGGCAGAGTCTTCCAATAGGCAACAGCCTTGTCCCACTCCTCGCCCTGAGGTGCATATTCGCGACCTTTGATATATTCGAATGTAATTTCGTCGGGAGCGACCATTCCTCCACGCGCACCCATCTCAATTGAGAGGTTGCAGAGTGTCAGACGGCTTTCCATGCTCATTGAACGTATCGCCGAGCCTGCATACTCTACAAAGTAGCCTGTGGCGCCGCTGGTTGTCATCTTTGAAATGATGTAGAGCGCAACATCCTTGGCTGTTACTCCCTTGCCGAGCTCACCCTCTACGTTGATGCGCATAGACTTGGGCTTCTGCTGCAGGATGCACTGCGATGCAAGCACCATTCCCACCTCGCTTGTTCCGATGCCGAATGCAACGGCACCCATAGCTCCGTGGGTAGATGTGTGCGAGTCGCCGCACACGATTGTCATTCCCGGCAATGTAAGGCCAAGCTCGGGACCAACCACATGGATGATTCCGTTCTTGGGGTGCTTCATTCCAAAGTGTGTGAGGCCAAACTCATGAGCGTTGCGTGTGAGTGTCTCTACCTGTTTGCGAGAGACAGGCTCCTCGATGGGCTTGTCCTGATTCTTTGTGGGGATATTGTGGTCGGGCATACAGTAGATTCTGTCGGGACGAAGACATTTGATGCCTCGGCTTCTGAGGTCGTCAAAAGCCTGAGGCGATGTTACTTCGTGGCAGTACAATCTGTCAATATAGAGCTGTGTGGGCCCGTCCTCAACTTTATGTACAATATGGGAATCCCATATTTTATCGAAAAGTGTGTTCATTGTTTCTTAATCGCGGAATTTGTTTATACAGTCAATGTATGCCTCGACAGACGCCGATACAATGTCGGTGTTCGCGCCGAATCCATAGTAATTCACGTCGTTGTACTCTACCTGCATGTGTACCTTACCAACGTCGTCGCTACCCTTGCTGATAGCCTGGATGGTGAACTCACGCAGTGTCATGTCGCGCTTGATAATCTGCTTCAGAGCATTGATAGCTGCATCCACGGGGCCGTTGCCGGTAGCTGCGCTCTCGAAGAGCTCGCCAGAGATGCGCAATCCGAGGCTGGCAACCGAACGGATGTTCAGGCCTGTTGTCACCTGCAGATACTCGAGCTTGATACCCTTGTTTGTGCTGCGGTCGGCACCTGCAAGCATCAGAATATCGTCGTCGTTGATCTCTTTTTTCTTGTCGGCGAGACGCAGGAACTGCTCGTAGATCTCGTTGAGTTTCTCGGCCTCGACCTCGATGCCGAGTACAGAGAGACGGTGCTTCAATGCCGCGCGTCCGCTACGTGCGGTCAATACGATTGAATTGTCGTCGATACCCACATCTTTGGGGTTCATAATCTCGTATGTGCTTACATCTTTCAGCACGCCATCCTGGTGGATACCCGATGAGTGGGCAAAGGCGTTGCGTCCCACGATAGCCTTGTTGGGCTGAACGGGCATGTTCATAAGGCTCGAAATCATGCGGCTTGTGGGGTAGATTTTCTGAGTGCTGATGTTTGTCTCAATGTTGAGCATGGGGTGACATTTTGTAATCATCACAATCTCCTCGAGTGAGGTGTTACCCGCACGCTCGCCGATACCGTTGATGGTAACCTCTACCTGACGCGCACCATTGATGACACCCGAGAGTGTGTTCGCGGTTGCCATTCCCAGGTCATTGTGACAGTGTGTAGAGATTATCGCCTTGTCGATGCAGTCTACGTGCTCCATCAGGTACTTGATTTTTGCACCATACTCGTGGGGCAGACAGTAACCTGTGGTGTCGGGAATGTTCACAACTGTTGCACCGGCCTTGATAACTGCCTCGACCACGCGTGCGAGGTACTCGTTGTCTGTACGGCCCGCATCCTCGGCGTAGAATTCAACATCCTCGACATATTTTTTTGCATATGAAACGGCTCTCACCGCTGTCTCGATGATTTTCTCGCGTGTAGAGCGGAATTTGTACTGGATGTGTGAATCGGATGTTCCCACACCTGTGTGGATACGTTTGCGCTTTGCGAACTTCAATGCCTCGGCTGCACAATCGATATCTTTTTCAACGGCACGTGTAAGCGCACAGATTGTGGGCCATGTTACCGCTTTTGAAATTTCAATTACAGAATTAAAGTCTCCGGGGCTCGAAATGGGGAAGCCCGCCTCAATAACATCGACACCAAGCATTTCGAGCTGCTTTGCCACCTGAATCTTCTCCACTGTATTCAACTGACATCCGGGCACCTGCTCGCCATCGCGCAGCGTGGTATCGAAAATGTAAAGTCTGTTATCCATAGCTTTATAATTTTTATTTATTATTACTCTTTTTAATTTCTCTTTCAGAGTCCGGCGGCACTCGGCGAATGCTACCGCCCCTAAAATTTTACAAATATAATGCTTTCTTTTCAAAATTTGCACTTTCGCGTGCTATTATTTATTAAAAATGCGCGTGCGCAAGGGAGGAAAGTCGAAAGAGAAGCAAAATTATGGCCGTTTTTGATAATTTTCTTTAAAATTTGAGCAGGAATCGACCATTCGATAATTTTGCTGAAAAGGGACAGGATACTATTTGAATTTTTGCGCGACCTTAAGTAAATTTGCCGTAAACGGCGAATTTAGGATGCGGCTCGCTGCAAAATATTAAAGCAAGCTTTATTTTTTACTCGCCTTTAAATAAATTTGTCTTTCACTATATTTGCCGTAAACGGCGAATATATACTGCACTCGCTGCAAAATATTAAAGCAAGCTTTATATTTTGCTCGTTTGTCACTATATTTGCCGCTCAGCGGCCAATATAGGATGCGGCTCGGAATAAAAATCAAGTAAACTTTATTTTTCTTCTCTCGCCTTTCACTATATTTGCAATCTATTAGATGATTTTAACAATGAAAAAGATAAAATTTATAGTTACTTTTCACACTGATGCTGACACGACGATTCAGGTGAAATATCGTTTCCGTACAACCGGAGGCGAAGAATTCGAGAATCGTTTGCAGCTGGACGAGACTGCGCCCGACACTTGGAGCGGCTTTCTCACATTCAACAACGACACTACCGAACTTACATATGGCTACGAGGTTGCACGCAACAACGCGACCGTGCGCGGCGAATGGGGCGACACTCCCCACAAGGTCGACCTCGAGGGCGATGAGTCTTCGTGGCAGCTTTTCGACAAATGGTTCGACTCGCCCTTCTGCAACTATATGCAGAGTGGATTGTTCAAGAAATTTTACCATTGCAAGAGCAGCGAAGGATACAAACAGATTACACTCCCCCGCAGCAATGCCGACCTTCTCTTCTTCGACATTCAGGCCTGCGGACTCGCTGCCGACGAGACACTCGTGCTCACAGGCGAGGCCGAGGCACTTGGAAGCTGGGAGCCCTCGCGTGCCATACGCATGACAAACACAGCCTTCAATCGTTGGCAGTGCGTCGTGGAGCGAGCGCCGCTGTGCAACAAAGAATTGAAATTCAAATTCGTAGCACTCGACACAAAGAGTGGCGAGGCACGCTGGGAGCCGGGCGAAAACCGCTCGCTGTTCGTGAGCGACGAGGAGCGCCCCACCATCAGCCGCCACACATTCGAGGGGCTGAACTTCGGAGCACCGCGTCTGCGCGTCGCAGGAACCGTAATTCCGTTATTCTCATTGCGTTCCGAGAGCAGTTGGGGCATCGGAGACTTCGGCGACCTTAAAAAGATGGCCGAGTGGTTGGCCGCCACCGGGCAGCATGTACTGCAGCTATTGCCCGTGAACGACACTACCATCTACGGCGGCGAGGGCGACTCGTACCCCTACAACTGCGTTTCGGTCTTTGCGCTGCACCCGCAATATATTGATATTTCGGCACTTCCCGCAATAAAAGATGGCAGGACACGCGCAGCATTCTTCCGCCGCGCCAAGCGTCTGAACGAGAGCCGCACATTCGACTACCCTGCCGTGAACGAGCTTAAAGAGAGCTACCTGAGAAAACTCTACGAAGAGAGCGGCGCGAAACTGCTCGAAAGCCCCGAATACAAGCTCTTCGAGAAGGAGCAGCAAGCATGGTTGAGGCCCTACTGCGCCTACCGCTTTTTGTCAAAGAAAATTTGTCCCGGACCGGGTAATTGGGGAGCCTACGCATCGTACACCGCCGACACCTGCGACCGCCTGAAAAAAGAGTACGACGATGCTGCCCACGAAATGGGCTATCATGCTCTTGTTCAATATTTTCTATACTCGCAGCTAAAAGATGCACACGAGCACTCACTCTCCTTGGGCGTTGCGCTGAAAGGCGACATTCCCATCGGCGTTGCTCCCGACGGAGTGGACGTGTGGTGCGACAGAAAGCTGTTCAACTGCAACGGCTCGGCAGGAGCGCCGCCCGACGCATTCTCGGCCGACGGACAGAATTGGGGATTCCCCACATATAATTGGGAGACGATGGCGCTCGACGGCTACGCTTGGTGGAAACAGCGCCTGAAATATATGTCAAACTTTTTTGACGCCTACCGCATCGACCACATTCTGGGATTTTTCCGCATTTGGGAGATCCCCTCATACGTAGCGAGCGGCCTTTCGGGACACTTCAGGCCCAGCATGCCCCTAACCATCGAAGAGATTGAAAAGGCTGGATTCTACTTCGACGCAGCGCAGCACTCATGCGCAAAAGCAACGGAGCTGCCCACCGACAAGCCCGCCGACCTTCTCTTCATCCCCGACGAGACACTGCCCGGCTACTATCACCCGCGCATAATGGCCTCGGAGACAAAATGTTACCGAGCGCTGGGCGAGCGCAACAAGCAGGCGTTCGACCGCATATACGAAGACTTTTTCTATCACCGCCACACGAATTTCTGGTTCGAGGAGGCGATGAAAAAGCTTGCTCCCCTGCTCAGTGCAACATCGATGACAGCCTGCGGCGAAGACCTGGGAATGATTCCCGCCTGCGTACCTTGGGCAATGGACAACCTGCAGATACTCTCACTAGAAATTCAGCGTATGCCCAAACAGTATGGAGTAAGATTCGCGCGCACCGAGGAGTACCCCTATCTGTCGGTGGCGACACCCTCGACCCACGACATGAGCACACTGCGCGAATGGTGGACCGAGAGCCCCGAGGAGACACAGCATTTCTACAACGAGGCTATCGGCCGCGAGGGAAAGGCACCCGCCGAAATGGACGGAGCAACAGCAAAAGCTATCCTCGCAATGCATCTGAAGTCGCCCTCGATGCTGACAATGATAGCATGGCAGGACTGGATGGCCATGGACGAGCGTCTGCGCCACCCCGATGCTCTCGAAGAGCGAATAAACATCCCCGCCAACAGAGGACACGTATGGAACTACAGAATGCACATGACCATCGAAGAGCTGTGCAAGCAGAGAGCATTCAACGAGACAGTCTCGCAGATGATACAGGAGTCGGGACGCTCGACCGAAGCATAAAAACACACAAGGGTGGCAAAATTGCCACCCTTGTTGCATATACTACCCCGCACGCAGAAAAGAATCTTCGCCCGCAGGCAAACAAACTCCGTTTTTTTCATTATGTTTGTAGAGACTAAAATACAGCTATTATGATTATGGATTTTGTCATCAGGCTGCTGACCGCAGGAATATTGGGTGCAATCATCGGACTCGAAAGAGAGTACCGCGCCAAAGAGGCAGGCTACCGCACACACTTTTTAGTGTCGCTGGGCAGCGCACTCATAATGATAATTTCGCAGCATGGATTCGGCGAAGTGCTGGGAGAGACGGGCGTGGGGCTCGACCCCTCGAGAATAGCCGCGCAGGTTGTCACAGGCATCGGATTCATCGGCGCCGGCACAATAATATTGAACAAGCAGATTGTGCGTGGCCTCACCACCGCCGCGGGAATATGGGCAACCTCGGGCATCGGACTATGCATAGGCGCAGGAATGTACACCCTGGGATTCTCGGCCACGGCACTGACACTCATAGGGTTGGAGCTGCTGAGCAGAGTATTTAAGAACTTTGGATTGAGAAGTTTCGCAATAGAATTCTCTACCCGCAGCAGAAGCCTGCTCAACGACATTCCCACAGCATTCGCGGGGCGCGACTTTATAATAATTTCGTACCAGATGAACGAGAAAAGATGCGACGGAGAGACTGTGTACAGCATCAGCATGGTGATAAAATCCAAAAGACGCGAAGAGGAGGCCGACATTATCGCCTACCTGAACAGCTTCGAGGAGATTACCATCCACAAGGTTGAATAGTATCGCGCACAATCGGTAATGCCCCGCTTGCACTACTTTGGATAAGATAGGCGGCACCTCGGACGGGTTGTTGAGCGACAGCGAAAAAGAAAAAATAAACGAGATTTATTTTTTTCTTCATAAACAAGTTTGCACTACTTTGGATAAGATAGGCAGCACCTCGGAAGAAAAAATAAACGAGATTTATTTTTTTCTTCAAAAACAAGTTTGCACTACTTTGGATAAGATAGGCGGCACCTCGGAAGAAAAAATAAACGAGATTTATTTTTTTCTTCACTCGGTTTGCACTATCTTTGCAAGGCAAAAGCAAAAATGGCAGTTTGCACCATGCGCCTGTGGCGAAATTGGTAGACGCGCCAGACTTAGGATCTGGTGTTTCGCGACGTGTAGGTTCGAGTCCTATCAGGCGCACAATCGAGGAAAATCAGAAAAGATTTTCCTCGATTTCTTTTTATAATATTTCTACGGGAAAAAGAGCGCCATATTGCTCTTTTATCTATTTTTGCAAAAGCAAGAAACAACTATAATATCATCCACAATGAAAAGAGTATTCATCATCGCCACCCTGCTGATGGCAGTGGCGACCATCGACGCGCAAAAGCCGTTGAGAAAGGCTTTTAAAGATAAATTCCTGATAGGCGCGGCGCTGAATGCCCATCAGGTGAGGAGCAACGACCAAAAGCTGCACGACCTTATACGCCGCGAGTTTAGTTCGGTGGTTGCCGAGAACTGCATGAAGAGCGGCTCGCTGCAACCGCGCGAAGGGGTGTTCCGCTTCGACGACGCCGACAGGCTGGTGGCTCTCGCCGAGAGGAACGGGCAGGCTGTCATCGGCCACTGCCTTGTGTGGCATTCACAGGCACCCGACTGGTTCTTCACCGACGAAAAGGGCAACGACGTCAGCCGCGAGGTGCTCATCGAGCGTATGCGCAAACACATTCACACGGTGGTGACACATTTTAAAGGAAAGGTGAAAGGCTGGGACGTAGTGAACGAGGCTATCGAGTGGGACGGCAAGATGCGCGAGTCGAAATTCTACAAGATTATAGGCGAGGAGTTCATCAGCCTCGCGTTCAAGTTCGCCCACGAGGCCGACCCTGACGTGGAGCTTTACTACAATGACTACGGAATGGACGGAAGGTTGAAGCGCGAGGCCGTAGTGCGCATGGTGCGCAAGCTGAAGGCCGACGGACGAAGGATTGACGCCATAGGAATGCAGTCGCACGTAGCATTCTCGACCCCGTTCGACGAGTATGAGCGCAGCATAGAGGCTTTTGCCGCCGAGGGCGTAAAGGTGATGATTACCGAGCTTGACCTGAGTGTGCTCCCCTGGCCGCACGGGAATATGGGCGCTGCCGTGGAGAACAATTTCGAGTATCAGGAGAGGATGAATCCCTTCCGCAAGGGGCTTACAAAGGAGATGGAGGAAAAGCAGACGGACTTTTTCTGCCGCCTGTTCGATATTTATCTGCGTCATGCGGACGACATTACCCGAGTGACTTTCTGGGGCGTAGGCGACGGCGATTCGTGGAAAAACAACTGGCCGGTGCGCGGACGCACAGACTACCCATTAGCATTCGACCGCGAGTATCGTGCGAAGCCTTTTGTGGCAGAGATTATAAAGATGGCAAAGAGATACAAAAAGTCGCGAAGAAAATAGCAGGCTCTTTATTGCCCGAAAAAAATGATGGCTGCAAAGTTTTTATCTGAGCCTTACAATATCGCCCACCTTGAGCGTTGCATAGCTCTCGTACTCGGGATTCAGTTTGTAGAGATTCTTCAGACGAACGCCATATTTCTGCGAGATTGAGTAGAGGCTCTCGCCATTGGCTGTCGTGTGGAAGTTGTGGCCCTTCACGGCCTTTGTGCGTTTCTTCTCAAGATAGATAATGTCGCCCGCCTTTATATTGTAATCCTTATAAAGGTCGTTGTATTTTATCAGCTTGCGACGCGAGATTCCAAGCTCGTCAGAGAGTGAGCCGAAGGTGTCGCCGGTGTTAGCCACCATATAGAGAAGACCACCGGAGGTGTAAAGAGGGCGACCGACCGAGCCTTCGCCAACGGCTGCAGACGACGAGTACGATGCAATATCGTTCTTGGAGTATTTGTCGTACTTGTCGAGGCCGTAGCGCTCGATGAGACTGATTAGTTTCTGAGGATAGGCAGGATCTTCGGCGTATCCGGCCTTCTTGAGCCCGCGCGCCCACCCTTTGTAGTCGGTGGTGCTGAGACTGAAGAGCGCCGCGTATCGAGGACGCAGCAGGAACTGCGAATGGTCCTCGTAAGAGTCGCGCGCGCTGTCGTACACTCGGAACTCGCACAATCGGCCATTATCCATTGTGGTGGTGGTGCGTCCGGTCCAATTGTTATGGGCCTTGATTCCAAAGTGGTTGTTCGACTTTTGTGTGAGAGAACTCTTTCCTGCACCCGATTCGAGCAATCCTTGCGCCAGAGTGATGCTGGCCGGTATTCTGTGACGATGCATCTGCTCCACTGCCAACGGATAATATGTATAAATATAGGCTTCGTAAGAGTCGCGTGCAGTTGATACTGTGGGAGTATTAATCTTTGTAGTCTGTGTCTGTTTGGTGGTGCTGCAGCTTGCAAGGGCTAAGAGCGCAGCAACAACTATTGCTGTGTTAAAAATGTGTTTCATGTATCAAATTTTATTTTCGAAATACAAATTAAAGGAATAAATTGGTTTTATGCAAGTGTTTATTTTATCTTTGAGGAAATTCTCGAAGATTGATTGCACTCGCTGTGAAATATTCAAGCAAGCTTGATATTATTTCGCTCGTTTATTTTATCTTTGCCAATAAGAAGTTATTATTTATGAAAGAGATTATCCTGAACACAGTCGTAAAGGTATGCACATACGACGAACTGTCGGCCGCCGACACTCAATTGGTCGATGCTGCTCGCGAGGCGGCAAAGAAAAGTTACGCCCCCTACTCGCGCTTCAACGTGGGAGCGGCGGTGCTCCTCGACAGTGGAGAGATTGTCACCGGCAGCAATCAGGAAAATGCGGCCTACCCTTCGGGCCTGTGCGCCGAGCGCACGACGCTCTTCTGTGCGGGAGCGCAGCACCCCGACAAGGCTGTGGAGGCTATCGCCATTGCCGCCCGCACCGCCGACGGAGAGATTGAAACACCAATTTCGCCCTGCGGAGCGTGCCGTCAGGTGATGCTCGAAACGGAAATGCGCTCGTCGCGTCCCATGCGCATCATTCTCTATGGCGCGCAGCAGTGCCACATTATAGAGGGCGGCACAAAAGAGCTGCTGCCACTATCTTTCGGCGCGGAATTTCTGGAAAATGTATAAACAAAAAATACCCCTATGAAAAAGATAATGTTCGTTTGCCACGGAAACATCTGCCGCTCACCGATGGCGGAGTTTGTATTCAAAAACCTTGTTGCGAAACGCGGTCTCGACAAGGAATTCTATATACGTTCGTCGGCCACCAGCAGCGAAGAGATTGGAAACGGAGTCTACCCCCCGGCGGCCTATGAACTTGGACGCAACAACATCCCTGTCGACAAGGAGAAACGCGCCCGACGCATCACCCGCGAAGATTATATGGAGTATGACATGATAATTGTCATGGAGCAGTATAATATAAGGAATCTGAACGCCGTAGCAGGCTTCGACCCCGAGAACAAAATATGGAAACTGCTCGACTTTGAGACCCCCGACTATGTGGAGCAGTGTGCCGGAGGCGACATTTCGGACCCATGGTACCACGGCGACTTTTCAAAGACCTACAAAGAGATTGTACGCGGCTGCGAAGGACTGCTAAAATACCTCGGCTATTAAGAAAAGAGAGTCGAAGAAGAAAAAACAGGCACGAACGGTCCTAAATTCTCAAAAAACAACGTACCTTTACAAAAGCACATATAAACACATTTAAAATATACACTATGAACAAATTCATCAGAATGGTATCGGCAATAATGCTTTTTGCATTGATACCCATCGCCGTACAGGCGCAGAAGGTGGTAAAAATTTCATCACCCGACAAGAAAATTACCGTAGACCTCACAACCGAGAAGGGTAAATTTGGCTGGACAGTCAACCGCGACGGAGCGAAAGTCTACTCAATGGAGGACGTAAGAATGATTATCAACGGCAACACCTTCGCCGGCAACGCTGCTGTAAAGAATGTTAAGCAGAAGAGCGTAAGCGAGACAATTGAGCCCGTCGTTCCCATCAAGTTCTCAAAAATCGAGAGCAACTACACAGAGGCAACAATCAACTTCGGCTCGTACAAGATTGAAATGCGAGTAATGAACAACGCCGTTGCCTACCGTTTCGTTACAAACATCAAGGGCGAAGTTACCGTCGAGAACGAATATTTCACAATGCTCCCCGCCGACGGATTCACAGCACACTTCCAGCCCTGTAACTCATTCAACACCTCTTACGAGACACATTATCAGCACAAGTCTGTAAACGACTGGGTAAGAGACAACAGACTCGCTACAATCCCCATGCTTCTCTCGGGCGAGGGCGACACACAGCTGCTCATCGGCGAGAGCGACGTTGACGACTACCCCCGTATGTTCTTCAAAGGCAACCGCAAGGGAATCTCTACTGCATTCCCCAAATCACCCATCAAATGGGAACCTTGGGGCGACCGCGGATGGACAATCACCGAAGAGGGACACTACATTGCAAAGACACAGGGTAAACGTGCATTCCCCTGGCGCTACGTAGTAATCACCGACTCAAAAGGTATCATCGAGCAGACAGTACCCGCACAGTTGGCACGCAAGAGCGCACTCACCGACACAGACTGGATTAAGCCCGGACAGGTGAGCTGGGAGTGGTGGAACGGCGCAGTGCCCTACGGCCCCGACGTTAACTTCCGTGCAGGTAACAACTACGACACATACGCCTACTTCATCGACTTTGCAGCAAAATACGGTGTCGAGTATATTCTTCTCGACGAGGGTTGGGCAAAGAGCACACGCGACCCCTACACAGCCAAAGAGGACATGCACCTTGACAAACTTATCAAATATGGTAAGGAGAAGGGCGTGGGCATCATCATCTGGTTGCCTTGGTTGACAGTTGAGCAGAACTTCGACCTCTTCAAGAAATACGCCGAGTGGGGCGTTGCCGGAGTCAAGATTGACTTTATGGACCACGCTGACCAGTGGATGGTTAACTTCTACAAAAGAGTGATGATTGAAGCAGCAAAGAACAAGCTGCTTGTGGACATGCACGGCTCGTTCACTCCCATGGGCTTGGAGTATGAGTACCCCAACTTCCTCTCTTACGAGGGCGTGCTCGGTCTTGAGCAGATGGGTGGCTGTCGTCCCGACAACACACTGTTCCTCCCCTTCATCCGTAACGCAGTGGGTGCAGCAGACTTCACCCCCGGAGGTATGAACAACCGTCAGCCCCACAACAACCAGGGTGGCCGCCCCAACTCAGTAGTATCGGGCACACGCGCCTACCAGATGGCACTCTACGTAGTTCTCGAGAGCGGCATTCAGATGTTGGCCGACAACCCCGCAGAGTACTACAAGAACGACGATTGTACAAAATACATTGCATCGGTACCCACCACATGGGACGAGACACGCGCTATCGCCTCTGAGGTTGGTAAATATGTAATCGTTGCTAAGCGCAAAGGCGAAAAATGGTTCATCGGCGCTATCTGCAACGGTGAGCAGAATGAGCTTAAGTTCGACGTTAAGCTCGACTTCTTGGGCGACAAAGAGTACAAGCTCACAGGCTACAAGGATGGTATCAACGCCGACATGCAGGCTATGCACTACAACAAGGTAGAACAGAAGGTGACAAAGAACAGCACCATCGAGATTAAGATGGTGAAGAACGGTGGATTCGCCGCTGTCATCGAATAAGCAGAGGATACCCTCACGCATACACAGCAATGGCTGCCCGAAAGGCAGCCATTGCTTGTTTATATAGTGGTGCAAACGGGGCATATAATCCCTGTCAATTTTACTGACAAACTCTTTTGGAGGAATCGTCTCTTTTCGCCATTTTTTCGCCCAAACAATCTAACTATTTTACTTTAAAAGAATTGCCTCTTTCGGGGCATTTTTCCGAAGTTGCTGCTTGCACAAAAAATTAAATTTTGCAAGCAATTTTAAACTCCATTTTTATACGTATTTGCGCAATAATGATTACCTTTGCACATCCGATTAATTTGAAGAATCAAGATTATCTATGAGTAACCAAAGATATATGCAATATGGTGTTTCTGCATCTGACAAGAGTGCACACAATAGCACCGGATTCACGAAGAGCTTTGGTTACGCGCCTCAAATTGCAGAGCGCACAGAAGATAGCGGAAGAAACAAAGAAATAATCATACGTTCAAACAATAGTGTGTATACCTACAGGTAAAGGAGAAAGTGTGCTACAAGCAAATGTAGCGCACTTTTTTTTCACGAAGAGTTTGAATATTAACATGTAAAATAAAGTATAACAAATTATAAAATTTAATTATGTCTGGTTTTTTTGGATGTGTATCCCGAAAAGAATGTGTAAATGATGTATTCTATGGAACAGACTATCATTCGCATTTAGGCACCAAGCGTGCAGGTATGGCATTCTATAATGGTTCGAAATTCGTACGTTCAATCCACTCGTTGGAAAATGGATATTTCAGAAATAAATTCGAGGATGAGTTGCACAGATTCAGTGACTCACAGATGGGTATAGGTGTAATTTCGGACTGCGAGTCGCAGCCTATTACCATCACTTCACATTTGGGGAGATACGCTGTCGTGACAGTAGCCCGCATTGAAAATATAGAAGAGCTCACAGAAAAAATGCTGAGCCAACGTATGCATTTTGCCGAACTTTCGAGCTCGGGCATCAATGCCACAGAATTGGTAGCCATGCTCATAGGCATGGGCAATTCTATCAAAGAGGGTATTGAGTATGTGCAGAACAACGTGAAAGGATCGTGCTCAATGCTTGTCCTCACCGACCATGCTATTTATGCTGCCCGCGACAAATTCGGAAGAACCCCAATATCAATTGGTAAAAACGACAAAGGCTACGTTTGCGCCAGCGAAAGCTCAAGCTACGCAAACTTGGGCTATAGCTTCGTAAGAGACCTGGGCCCCGGCGAAATTGTACAGATGAGCGCCGATGGCGTTCGCGAGGTTACCCCTCCGGGCTGCCGCAAACAGATATGCTCTTTCCTTTGGGTGTACTACGGCTATCCTTCTGCATGGTACGAAGGAATCAATGTCGAGGACGCACGATACGAGAGTGGCGCAGCAATGGCCAAGCACGATGCTGACCTTGAGATTGACTACGCAGCCGGAATCCCCGATTCGGGTATCGGACACGCTATCGGATACGCCAACCAGAAGGCCGTACCCTACAAGAGACCTTTTGTGAAATATACTCCCACCTGGCCCAGAAGCTTCATGCCCCAGAACCAGAAGATGAGAGACCTTGTTGCCAAGATGAAGCTCCTCCCGAACGAAAGACTCACATACGGAAAGCGAGTGGTGTTCATGGACGACTCTATCGTGAGAGGTACACAGCTGAAAGACAACATCGTAAAGCTGCACGACACAGGCATCAAGGAGGTACACATGCGCATTGCATGCCCGCCGTTGATTTTCCCCTGCCGATTCTTGAATTTCTCTACATCGCGCAGCACATACGACCTCTACGCACGCAGAATCATCAGAGACATGGAGGGCACCGACAACCTCACAGACGAGACATGCATGAAATACATCAACCCCGATGGCGAGAAGCACAAGGAGATGGTAGAGATCATGCGCAAGCATCTGCAGCTCACATCGCTCAAGTTCCAACGTCTCGACGACCTTGTAAATGCTATCGGACTGCCGAAGTGCGACCTGTGTACCCACTGCTGGGACAACAGCAGCTACACAGAGTAGAATAGATTCAATAAAAAACATTTAGTGTAAAGAATAATAATATAAATAAAATAAGTAGTTATATGAAACAGGACATGATTGTAATATTGGACCTTGGAAGCCACGAAAATACCGTGGTTGCCAGAGCCATCCGTGCATTGGGAGTATACAGCGAAATTTACCCCCACGACATCACAGCAGAAGAGTTGAAGGCACTCCCCAA
>JAFYPH010000040.1 GCA_017547585.1 Bacteroidaceae bacterium
GGTAACCTTACTTATGAACATAAGGGTAAAATAGACTTTATGCTTTTTGTTAAATATTATACTGAAGGTATGGTTGAGGTAATAGGTAAAGCTGTCGGATTGGAAGAGGCAGATGGCGTTTTTTATTCGCAGTCCCGTAAACTTGGCGAGGAGGATTCCAAGTTGTCAGAGGCTCAAAAACAATATATAGAAAAACAAAAAGATGGTGTTTTTTATAATGGAGCACCTATTTTGAAGATATTTGAGGGTAGCGGACAACAAAATATCTATATAACATACAAAGCAAAGTATGTGTTTCGTACCAATAAAGAGAAACGTATATTAATTGGCTTTAGCGGAGTGAATGAAGATGATGAAGATATAATAAAATTAGATGCTTATAAACAAGCAAAAGCCTCGTTGAAACAATATATTTATCCCGGTGCTGAATATGAAAAATTAATGAACATTATTAATGACGATTCTAATTGGGAAAAGTCACCTGTGGGAAAAGTTACGGATGAAATAGAAAAACTTGGCGACAATTTGAAAATAAAGAGAGATATTTCGCTGTTTGACATTTGTCAGATTCAGAATGATGAGAATCGTTTTTCCAATGCACTTGCGTATTTTATGACGCAAGATAATTATCGTAATTTATGGCAATTTTTTTTCAAACAATACAATATAGATCTTGATAAAGGATATACTGTTTCTCGTGAAGAGAAGGCCAATATTGAAGATAAAGACAGCAATCATAAAATAAAATCACATGGTGGTCGTATAGACCTGCTGATACGTGATAAAAATAACATTATTGTTATAGAGAACAAGATAAAGTCTGATATTAATAGCGTTAAGGGTGATGGCGATGGTGAGCAGTTGGAGAGATACTATAATTACATTTGTTGGCGAGTAACTAATGAAGGTAATCCGGATAAGAATAAAAAAAAGCACTTTTTTATTCTTACGCCCAAATACAATCAACCTAATATTAAATCTGAAAAGATGAAGAAAGAATTCCGTTCCATTACCTACCGTGATTTATACAACTTTCTTCAGATAACTTCTGCCGTTAAAGAAGATCATAACTTCAAAGCATTCTTCGATGCAATGCACCGTCATACGCACGACAATGTTAATGACTATTTGTATTATGAGATGCTTGAAAAATTCGTTCGTCGTATAAATGAGGTTAAAATGGAATAATAAGTAGACCCCGGAACGCCCGACACATCTATAATTCACAATCCTTTTACCCGCATTAAAGAGCGTGCAGCTGTGGGACTTCCTCTGTTAGTGGAAAAACTGCGTGAAGAGTTGTTGTAACTATTGCAGCATAAAAAAATCTCTCATTCCCGAAAGAATGAGAGATTTTTTTATGTGAGATTGGGGGATTATCTGCCGCCGGCGGGGAGGTAGTCTTCCCAATATTTCTCGCGGAGCATCTGCAGGTGTGCAGATGTTCCCTCGCGCTCGAAGATACCGTGTGAACGCATGGGGTAGGCCATCATATGGAACATCTTCTTCTGCTTCACAAGCTCGTTCACGAGGAGCTCAAGATTCTGATAGTGTACGTTGTCGTCGCCTGTACCGTGGATGAGCAAGAGGTTGCCCTTGAGATTCTTGGCGTACTTAATGGGCGCTGTCTCTTCGTAGCCCTCGGGGTTGTTCTGCGGGGTGTTCATGTAACGCTCCTGATAGACTGTGTCGTAGAGCTTCTGATGCGAAATGAAGGCAATGGCGATACCTGTCTTGAAGAGTTCTGGGTAGCGGAACATACACTGCAGTGTGGTTGAGCCACCGCCGCTCCAGCCGGTGATACCAATGCGGCTCATGTCGATGAAGGGGAACATTTCGCCCATCTTCTTGATACCTGCTGCCTGGTCGGCCGATGCATGGATACCTATCTGCTTGTAGATGCACTTGCGCCACTCGCGGCCACGGGGTACGTTGGCTCCGCGGTTCTCGATGCTGACCATGATGTAGCCTTTGTCGGCCTGGTTGTGGGCTGCAATGTCGCCGCCTGTCCAGTTGTCCTGAACGGTTGAGCCGGCGGGCTCGCCATAAACGTCGATGATTACAGGGTATTTCTTGTTGGGATCGAAATCTTTGGGCTTAATCATATAGGCGTCGAGGGTGATGTAGCCAAGGTCGAGCTTGATGAACTCTTTGGGTGTGAGATTCATCTTGTTGAAGCGCTCCTGTGCCTCGGCGTTGTCCTGAATGACGCGCACTGCTTTTGCCTCGGGGAACTTCTCCATTGTTACGATGGGGGCTGTTGTTGAGCTTCCGAATGTGTGTATCGCCCATTTACCTGTGGGTGACATATTGTAGCTGTGCTGTCCCTGCTGGTCGATGGGGCTCATGAGTTCGGGCTTGCCCTTGCCATTGAGCTTTGAACGGTAGAGGTAGCGCTGTGTGTAGTTGGTCATGGTGGTGATGTAGTACACATAGCCTTTCTGCTTGTCGATGCCTACCTGACGTACAATGTCGAACTCGCCGTTAGTGATGGGCTTAATCTCTTTACCGTCGGCGCGTACAAAGTAGAGCTGACGCCAGCCACTGCGGTCGCTCTCCCATGTGAAATACTCGTTGTTCTTTGACCACTGGATGTTGTCGTTGGTGTTGAGCCATGCAGAGTCCTTATCCTCGAAGATGTTCTCGAGTGTAGAGGCGTTGATGTCGGCTATCCACACTTTGTTGGTGTTCTGCGGACGGTTGAGCTGCTGTATGAAGAGCTTGTTGGTGCCGGGGATGAACTCCATGCGGGGGAGGTAGTTGTTGCGAGGGTCGCCGGGAATCTTTATCCAATCTGTGGCGCCGCCGTCGGCCGATACGTAACCTACCTTAACTGCCGAGTTTGTCGTTCCGGCCTTGGGGTAGGGAAGGGGAATGGGCTCGGCATAGATAGAGTCGATGTTGTTAATCATATAGAAGGTACCGGTGCCCTTTGTGTCGCTCTGCCAATAGGCGATGAACTTGCTGTCGGGGCTCCAGCGGAAGCCGTCGCGGCAGTAAAATTCCTCTTCGTACACCCAGTCGAATGTTCCGTTTACAATGTGGTCGCATCCGTCGGTGGTGAGGGCTGTGGTGGCGCCTGTTGCAACGTCCTCAACATAGATGTTGTTGCACGATACATAGGCAACCTTCTTGCCGTCGGGCGAGAATTTGGCGAACATAAGGCTCGACTCGGGCTTGTCCTTACCTATCTGACGCAGGTTGCCGTTGGTGAGGTCGAGCACCCAATAGTCGCCGCGGGTGTTGTAGCGCCACACGCGTTTGGTGTTGTTGAAGATGAGGATTTTGCTGTTGTCTTCGCTCCATTGGAACGAGCTTACGCCGATGGGCTTGCCTGTGGCCTTGTCGATGAACTTTTCGGCGGGGATGAGGATGCTGCGGGCATCGTCCTTGGCCTCGTAACGTACAACGTCGTTGGCTCCCACTTTGCTGTTCCACTCGAGGGTGCTGAAGCCCTCACCATCCTTGAGCCATGTAATCTGGCCGAGGACTCTCTTTTTCTTTGCGCGGCCTGTAATTTCGTCCACGTCGTTGCTCTGCGCGATACAGGGCGACAGTGCGAAGCACAGTAACAGGCTGCTGATTAATAGTTTAGTGAGTTTCATGATTGTAAAAATTATAAAATTTTCTCCTTATTTATTTATATTAATTTACGAAGATAGTGTAAAGTGTGTAAAATGCCAAATTTAATCGTGCTCTTATATTTTTTTCGAGTGTTTGCCGTTTCGTTTTTTTTCTATATCTTCGCAGAGTTTATAGAATTGATGTAAAATAATATTATAAGAATATGTATCGTACGAAAACTTGTGGCGAACTGAGAATCGCCGATGTTAATATGGAGGTGACGCTTGCCGGATGGGTGCAGCGTGTGCGTAAGATGGGCGGAATGGTATTTGCAGACTTGCGCGACCGCTACGGTGTCACTCAGCTTGTTTTTAGCGAGGACAGCAATGCCGAACTGTGTGAGCGTGCTGCGAAGCTCGGTCGCGAGTATGTTATCCGCGTGACGGGTAATGTGAGCGAGCGTCAGAGCAAGAATGCTAATATTCCTACCGGTGACATTGAAATTATCGTTAGCGAAATGGCAGTGCTCAACGAGGCCGAGACTCCTCCTTTCACCATTGAGAATAATACTGACGGTGGCGATGACCTTAGAATGAAATATCGCTATCTTGACCTTCGTCGCGAGTGTGTGAGAAGCAATCTTGAGCTTCGTCACAAGATGACAATGGAGGTGCGTCGCTATCTTGACAACCTCGGATTCATCGAGGTTGAGACTCCCATGCTCATTGCTTCTACTCCCGAGGGTGCGCGCGACTTTGTTGTTCCTTCGCGCATGAATCCCGGACAGTTCTATGCTCTTCCGCAGAGTCCTCAGCTCTTCAAGCAGCTGTTGATGGTGTCGGGCTTCGACCGTTACTTCCAGATTGTGAAGTGCTTCCGCGACGAGGACTTGCGTGCCGACCGTCAGCCCGAGTTTACACAGATTGACTGTGAGATGAGTTTCGTTGATCAGGAGGATGTTATCGGCACCTTCGAGGGAATGGCCAAGCATCTTTTCAAAGAGATTCGCGGCGTGGAGCTTACAGGTGCTTTCCCCCGCATGACCTGGCACGATGCTATGAAATATTATGGTTGCGACAAGCCCGATACACGTTTCGAAATGAAATTTGTGGAGCTCATGGATATCATGAAGGGCCACGGATTCCCCGTGTTCGACGCTGCCGAGTATGTTGGTGGTATCTGTGCAAAGGGTGCCGCTTCGTACACACGCAAGCAGCTTGATGCTCTTACAGACTTTGTGCGTCGTCCTCAGATTGGTGCAAAGGGTATGGTCTATGCACGCGTCGAGGCTGACGGCAACGTAAAATCGAGCGTGGACAAGTTCTACACTCAGGAGGTGCTGCAGCAGATGAAGGCTGCCTTCGGTGCCGAGCCCGGAGACCTTATTCTTATCCTCTGCGGCGAGGATACAATGAAGACTCGCAAGCAGTTGTGCGAGCTTCGTCTCGAGGTTGCCCAGCAGCTTGGCTTGCGCGACAAGAACAAGTTTTCTTGTCTGTGGGTGGTAGATTTCCCGCTCTTCGAGTGGAGCGAGGAAGAGGGCCGTTTCATGGCTATGCACCATCCTTTCACTTCGCCCAAGCCCGAGGACGTTCCCTTGCTCGACACTGACATGGGTGCTGTTCGCGCCAATGCTTATGACATGATTATCAATGGCGTAGAGGTCGGTGGCGGTTCTATCCGTATCTACGACAGCGCATTGCAGAATAAGATGTTCGAGCTTCTTGGATTCACTCCCGAGCGTGCTCAGCAGCAGTTTGGCTGGTTGCTGAATGCATTCAAATATGGTGCACCTCCTCACGGTGGTCTTGCATACGGTCTCGACAGATGGGTGAGCCTCTTTGCGGGTCTCGATAGCATCAGAGACTGCATCGCATTCCCTAAGAACAATTCCGGTCGCGATACTATGATTGATGCTCCTTCGGTGCTCGAGCCTGCTCAGCTTGATGAGCTTTCTATTGCGATTGATATTAAAAAGTAGTCTTCCTACATAAATTTTATGCTTGTGCGTAATAGTGAAAAACTTTATGCACAAGCATTTTGTATATAGTCTAATATATTGATAATCAATAATTTGCATAGCAAAAGGGTAGTGCGGGGTGGTGAAATATAATCACTCGTTTATTTGTATATTCGTACGTTTGGCGTATATTTGAAAAATGAAATTATTGTAAACAATAAATAGTATTAAATTATGAAATTTATAGGTAATATTTTGTGGCTGGTGTTTGGTGGCCTCGAGTGCGCAATTGGATATTTTACCGGCGCGCTTGCCTTGTTTGTAACAATTATCGGCATTCCTTTCGGCGTTCAGATTTTTAAGCTCGGATTGCTGTGCTTGTGGCCGTTCGGCTCAAAGGTAAGCGAGTCTAACAGCAGCGGATGCCTCAGTATGGTGATGAATATCATCTGGATAATTTTCGGTGGATTGTACGCTTGTGTAGCGCATCTGTTGTTCGGACTTTTGCTGTGCCTTACAATTATTGGAATTCCTTTTGGAAAGCAGCATTTTAAGATGGCTAAATTGTCGTTGGTTCCTTTCGGAAGAAATGTTGAGCTTGCAATCTAATAAGTAATCTATATTCTAGAGAATGTCCGGGAGCATCTGTTCTCGGACATTTTTTTGTGAATTTAGGACAATAGAAAATTAATAAATATAATTCACGATAATAGATATTATGTTTAATAGGATTTTTGGATTTGTTTTTTCGTGCCCTATTTTGGCTATATAATTGTGAGAATATGATATTTGGCGAAGAAATAATGTGTGGCATATAATTATCGAATTTTTGACAACCAATTATCTATAGGCCATTTGATTGCATATATAAAAATTATTGGATGTATCCGTTTATGGTACATCCAATAATCTTATATTTTCTTCTGCGGTCGATTAATATTTATTTTACAAGAACTTTGCGGGTTTTTCCTGACTGTCGTACAACATATGTGCCTTTGCTCAGTTGCGGCGCTTCGTCGGCATTGCCTTTGAAGATGCAATTTCCTGACAGAGAATAAATTTCGATGCTTGCCTTGTTGTCAGCATTGGGGGTGTCTATTGCGTTGCTGCCGCCGAGTACAATCTCCTGTTTCGCCGAAAAATCGGAATCTATTCCGTCGCTCACAGCCTTTACACGATAGCGATATTTGCCTGTTGCGAGGTTGTTGAATTTGTAGCAGTTTTCGTGTGTGCTGTAGCTTGCGAGCAGTGTCTCGCGTTCAGTGCTTATTTGGGTAATGAGAATATCGTCGATGCAGACGCGTGGCTTTCCGTTATCGGTGTTTTCTGTGGTGAAGATGACGCAGGCCTCACTACCCTCTTTGGGGAATGTATATTCATAGGCTGTCCACTCGTCGCCGACCTCGAAAGTTTCGTCGCCGTAGGCCTCGGTGTCTATATACTCCGAAAGAACTGACAGCTTGACATTTCCGTCGCTCGCAAGATACTTTTTAGCGATGAATGATACTGTAATTTCTCCGTCGTAAGCTGTAGTGAAACAGGGAGTTACAAGCTCGCCATATTCGCCTGCAACGCCTATGCGCAGCACTCCTGTCTCGCTCCAAAGGTTGAATCCGTACCAGCCTTTGTCTATTGTGTACTTGTCAATATCCTGCGAAATGTCGATTCCCGAGTGGTTGCACGAGAGAAAATCTTCGATGACGAGGTTTTTTGCATCGCCCTCGCCCTCGGCAACATCTTCTACCGAGAAGAGTTCTACATTGTAAGTTGTGGCTCCCTCCACCCCATTCCAGCAGGCTGTAAAGCCTTGTTCCGTAACATCTTGAGGCTGCTGTAGTTGCGGCGTTGCGAGCTTGTCCCACATGAATGAGAAGCTTATCATGCGGTTGCTGTGGGTGATGTTGCGGATGGACTTGCCCATATATTTGCCTGTGTAGACGGTGGCTGCGGGGGTGCTTGCGTCTGTAAGCTCGCTGTTGCCCGTAGTTCCCGGCCATATGTCGCCGCGCAGATTATTCTCGTACTCGGCGGTTGTGCTTGCCCTGTAGTATGGCATCTGCTGGTTGTCGGCGGGGATAATTGTGAAGCGCTGGCGCGCAAGGTTGTTGTTGACCTCATTCTCTTTCCAAATGTCCGCAGAATAGTCTACGTGTATCACCAACATTCCGCTGTTGTAGATGTATGAGTCGAAGCCCTCGGCCTGTCTGTTCTCGAGAATATAGTATTCGTTGCTGTTGGCGTTGTTCACCACTTTGTATCCTGTTCCGCCTGCGGTCAATGCTTTTAGGTTGTAGTGTCCGCGCTCGGTGAGTGTCTGCAGCTTGCGCCACCCCATGAAGTCTCTTTCGTATGCGTTGTAGCCTATGGGCACGTAACCGTCGAGGTTGTAGCAACCGTAGTCCATGAGGTCCCAATAGTCCATTCCGAAATTGGAATAGTAACGTCCCGACGTGTCGTAAAAGTCGGGAAGACCCAGGCAGTGTGAGAATTCGTGGCAGCATGAGCCGATGCCGTCGAGCTGCGGGCCATCGGTGCCTTCTGTTGCTTCGTTGAAGGCAAGCTCGCTGCTCGCTGCGTATGTGTTTATCTTTACTCCGTCGAGGGTCATCACTTTGTTGGTCGATGCGAGTGTCCATTGGTGCGGCCATATTGTATTCTCGGGTGCCCCAGACGACTCTGCGTAGCCTGCGTAGATGCAATATACAAACTCGACCTCGCCGTCGCCGTCATTGTCGAAGATGGAAAAGTCGACCTTGCTATCGAGGGCTGCACACGCCTCGGTGACCATCTCTTCGGGGTGTTTGTCCTCGCCCATACTATTATTGCCACCATAATATTCGAGGTTGTTGGCGAGTGTCACAATGTCGAGAACAACGAAATTGGGACGGAAGAGAGAGTCGGACTGGTTGATGAAATAGTCGCGTACGCTGCCTATTCCTTTACCGTGCAGCCCTGTGAAATTGCTGCCATTGTAGTTGTTTTCGATAATCTCCTTTCCGTAGGTGAATGGCTCGTCCTTGAACTGGACAAGAATTACGGGGACGTTAATCTCTCCGATGGGCTTTATGGATTGTGTGATTGCCGCTTCGGTGAAGGGTTCGTTGGTTGCAGGGCTTTTAGTCGATTCTTCGCGTCGGGTGCGTGCAATGGCGCGCAGCGACTGCTCCATTTTGCTGTAGGTGTTCGTTGCGAGGAGCGCAAGCTCTTGTGTGGTGCGCTCGCCCTTGTTGTGTGCCAGGCGGTCGGCGCTTACAAGCTCGCCGCTTGCCGAGAGTGTCGCGTAGAAAAAGTCGCCGTCTTTTCCGCGTACGATGGGCTTGCCATCTTCGGTGCAGTAGTAATGGAAAAATTCGTCACCTGTCTGATAGATTCTCAGTGTGGTGCCGTCGGACTGCTTGACGCTGCGCACGGTGCGGTCGGCGGGTTTCGCAAATAGCGTGAATGGCAAAATAGCCAATATAATATAAAGAATAATGTTTCTGAACTGCATGGGATTCGTGTCTCTGTTTTTCGATGTTCAAAGATACGGCAATTTTTAAAGAATATGAACAATGTGTGAAAAGTTTGTCACTGAGATGTTGCGAAATTCGTAAAAAAAATGTATCTTTACTGAATCACATTATTAACGAAAAAATGAATCCTTTAAAAGTTTATAAGGCGTCGGCAGGCTCGGGAAAGACCTTTACCCTCGCTGTGGAGTATATAAAATTGCTGGTGGAGAATCCATCGGCCTATAAACACATTCTGGCTGTGACATTTACGAACAAGGCGACCGCCGAAATGAAGGAGCGCATATTGAGTCAGCTTTATGGAATTTCGCGTTCGTTGCCTTCGTCCGAGAGCTACTTTTCGATTGTGCGTGCCGCCTTCCCCCATCTTGACGATGCCGAGGTGCGTGGACGCGCGGGCGAGGCTCTTGAAATGATGCTGCACGACTATACACATTTTCGTGTGCAGACGATTGATGCTTTCTTTCAGACGATACTGCGCGGCCTTGCCCGCGAGCTTGACCTCAGCGGCGACGTTGCCATCACTCTCGACAGTGACAAGCTGCTCGAAGAGGCTGTGGACATGCTCATTAAAAAGCTGACAATTACTTCGAAAGAGATGGCGTGGCTGGTCGAGTATATTGAAGAGCACCTCTCGAACGACAAGAGCTGGCGCATAAAGGAGACTATAAAGGATTTTTCGAAGAATATACTAAGTGAGGTCTATCAAGAGAAGGGCGAGGAGCTGCGCGAAGAGATTGATGCGAACAACGGTGCTCTGTTGGCCAATTATAGAAAAGCCATAAACTTGGTAGAGAAAGATATTTTGGCCGAAGCAGCCGATTGTGCCGACCGCTTCTTCAAGATTGCCGAGGATGCGGGGCTGACAATAGATGACTTCTATCAGAAAAAGTCGGGCGTGTGGGGTTTCTTTACAAAATTGAAGAGCGGCGAATTTAATGTCTACAACAAATATGTAGAGACCTGCATGGCGTCTCCCGAGAAGCTCTCAAAGTCGAAAGCTCTCTCCGATGTTGCGCGTCAGGATATTGTTGCGCTTGTCGCAAAGGCCGATGCAATGCGCGAGACGAAACTTCCCATCCTTAACAGTTGCCGTCTGTCGACGCAGCGTTTCCATCAGCTGAGACTGCTTAACAGCATTGCAAATATGCTGCGCGAAGAGAATATACGCGAGAATCGTTTCCTGCTTGCCCAGACTACCTATCTTCTTGGAAAAATGATAACCGGCAGCACCTCTTTCATCTTCGAAAAGATTGGTGCCGAGATTCATCATATATTCATCGACGAGTTTCAGGATACGTCGTCGTTGCAGTGGAAGAACTTCAAAGTGCTTCTGCACGACACAATCGCGCGCGGCAATATGTGCCTCATTGTGGGCGACGTCAAGCAGTCTATCTACCGATGGAGAAACAGCGACTGGAGCATTCTTAACAACCTCGAAAAAGAGTTCCCCGGCTACCCTGTAAAGGCCGACACGCTGAAGGTTAACAGACGCAGCGAGCGCCGTGTGATCGACTTCAACAACAAACTCTTTACACAGGCTGCGAAGGCTATAAGCGAACAGTACAACCGCGAGCTTGACAAGAGCGGCGAAGAGCTTGTGAAGGCCTACAGCGACGTGCAGCAGGATATTCTGCCCGAAAAACCCGAGAGCGGATACGTCGAGGTCAGAATGATAGATAAAGGAGAATCCACCTTCGAGGAGAGCGTATATTCGCAGCTCATGGACACTCTCGAAACACTCCTCTGCGAGAAGGGGGTGAAGCCCTCGGATATTACCATTCTCGTGAGAAAGAACAAAGAGATTGCTCCCATTGCCAAGCTCTTCGGCGAGCGTTTCAAGGACTACTCTATCACGTCCGACGACGCCTATCTGCTGTCGACCTCTACGGCTCTGAACATACTCGTTGCAGCGTTGCACTACATTTCCATGCCCGAGGACAGGATAAACGCAGCGTTCCTCGTTTCGCGCTATCTGCTTGCCGTGGAAAAGAGAAAAAATGTGGAGATTACAGCCGACACAAGCTCTGCGGAAATAAAGAGCCTGCTGCCACAGGCCTTCCACGACGAGATTGATTCTCTTCGCCGCAAGCCCGTCTACGAAATTCTCGAAAGGCTCATATGTATATTGCAGCTTCACACGATAGAGGGCGAGGAGGCGTATATATTCTCGTTCCTCGACCACGCTGCTCGCTACCTTAAAGATAATCCCGCGGCTGTAGAGGATTTTATAAAATATTGGGACGAAGAGATAAGCGCAAAGTCCATTCCCGCCGGCGAGAGCGACGGAGTGCGCATACTGAGCATCCATAAGTCCAAAGGTCTTGAATTCCACACGGTGATAATACCCTTCTGCACATGGGAACTTACAGGCGGAGGGCACAGAAACATCATCTGGTGCAAGCCCCGCACGGCGCCGTTCGATGGAATCAGCCTGTTACCCATAGACTATCAGGGCAGCATGCTCGACTCAATCTACAAAGAGGAGTACAGCCACGAGTACCTCTATCAGCTGGTGGACAATCTCAACCTGCTCTACGTTGCATGCACGCGCGCAGGAAAGAACCTTATAATATTCTCGGACAAGTCCGGCGGACGCGGCGACACAATCTCCAAGCGTCTGCCTGCACTGCTCAAGGAGATGAACTGCGAGGGTGCGCTTTTCGACGAAGATGAGCAGATATTTACATACGGCGAGGTTGTCCCCTCTCGCGAGAAAGAGAGAAAAGAGAGCGACAATCCCTTTACCGTTAGGCCACAGAGCCTTGTGCAGAAGTTTGCATCTTACGACAACAAACTATCTTTCAAGCAGTCGCGCAACCTCATACGTTTCCTTGCCGGCAAGAGCGAGGATACAAAGAAACTCGACCACATTGCGCGCGGAGAACTGCTGCACGAACTGCTGTCGAAACTGCGTACGGGCGACGAACTTGCGCGACAGATAAAAAAGATGCGTCTGCAGGGAATAATTGCCACCGACGAAGAGAGCAACGGCATTGAAAATATGATAAAGAGCGCTCTTGGCAATCCTTTGGCGCGTGAGTGGTTCAGCGGCAGATACAAACTGTACAATGAGTGCACTATACTGCACACGGGCGAGGGACGCGACTATCGTCCCGACAGAGTGATGGTCGATGGCGACAAGGCCATAGTGGTGGACTTTAAGTTTGGAGCGCCTCGCAAAGAGTACCATGCGCAGGTGCAGAAATATATGTCGCTACTCACCCGCATGGGGTACAAAGAGGTAACAGGATATTTGTGGTACATATTGTCGGATAATAACAATAAAATAGAGGAGGTAAAGTAAATGAATGCGTTTTTGAAACATGTAGCCGAGGACTTATACAAAAAATACGGCAATCGTCTGGCCGACACAGCCATTGTGTTTCCCAACAAACGCGCCGGCCTTTTCTTTAACGAATATCTTAAACAGATGAGCGCCGAGCCCTTGTGGAGCCCTGCCTATATGACTATTAACGAGCTCTTCGCAGAGTGCAGCGACCTTGTAGAGGGCGACATTATACTGCTGGTGAGCAAGCTGTACAAAGTATTCTGCAAACACACTGGCAGCAGCGAGCCTCTCGACCGATTCTACTATTGGGGAGAGATGCTCATAAAAGATTTCGACGACATCGACAAGAATCTGGTCGATGCAGAAAAACTCTTCGTGAATCTGAAGGAGCTGCGCGAAATGGGCAATGCGGCCGATATTCTCGACGACGAGCAGAAAAAGGCCATACAGCAATTCTTTGCAAACTTCAACAGCGACGAGAAGAACGAAATTAAGCGCCGCTTCCTCGACGTGTGGCGAGTGCTGCTGCCCATATACAACGATTTTCGCGAGTCTCTGCGTGGCGAGGGAATCGCCTACAGCGGAATGATGTGCCGCGAGGTCATTGAAAGCGATAAAGAGCTGCTCTTCCCGTTCGACAAATATATTTTCGTGGGATTCAACGCCTTGAACAGAAGCGAGGCTGCAATGTTCAAGATAATGCAGCAGCAAGAGAAGGCCCTTTTCTATTGGGACTACGATGTTGTCTATACTAACGACAAGCACCACGAGGCGGGGCGTTTCATGCGCGAGAATCTCAAGAAATACCCCAATGCCATGCAGTCTGACGTGTACGACAATCTTGGCAAAAAGAAGAATATAACCTTCATTTCTGCGGCCACCGAGAACATCCAGACACGCTATCTGGCCGACTGGCTCTCGCGCAATGTCGACAGCAATGAAATAGAGAATGCAGTGGTGCTGTGCGACGAGAGTCTGCTGGGAGAGGTGCTGCACACTGTGCCACCCACAGTGCGCGACATCAACGTCACCATGGGCTACCCTGTCTCCCACACGCCCGTCTACAGTTTCCTGCAACGATTGATTGAACTGCAGATAAAGGGCTACGACGAGACGCGCAAAAAGTTCCGTTACGAGGCTGTGCACGCAATGCTCAAGCATCCTTATACGTTGCAGTGCAGCGAAAATGCTCGTGTGATTGACGAGGATATTACAAAGAAACGCAACCTCTTTCCCTCGACCGATATTCTGCACGCCGATGAATTCCTCGCAAAGATTTTCGTTCCCGCCACCGACAATTTCACGTGGATAGACAATCTGCGCGACATTATATATACGATTACAAACAGCAGTGCGCCGACGGATGAAAATGAGGATGCATACACAGAGCTTTTCCGCGAATCGCTCTTCAGTGTCTACACACAGGCCCAGCGCATGATGTCGCTCATTGAGACAGGCGACCTTCAACTGCAGCTGCGCACATTCGCGTCACTGTTCATGCGTGTGGTAGGCTCGTTCGCACTACCCTTCCACGGCGAGCCTGTCGTGGGATTGCAGATAATGGGATTGCTCGAAACAAGAAACCTCGACTTCAGGAATCTTATACTCCTTTCGGCAAACGAAGGTAATCTGCCGCGCAACAACAGCGAGAATTCATTTATTCCCTACACGCTGCGTCGCGCCTTCGGGCTTATGCTCACCGAGCATAGAAACTCCGTGTACGCCTACAATTTCTACCGTCTGATACAGCGCGCCGAGAATATCACAATGCTCTACAATAGTTCGGCCGACGGTGCCGGACAGGGCGAGCGCTCGCGTTACATGATGCAACTGCTTGCATCGAGAGCCGCAGATATCAAAGAAATGACACTGACGGCCGAACAGAAGCCCGACGTCTATAATTGTGGCGCAGTGGAGAAAAATGGCGAGATTCTGAAACAGTTGAGAGCCATTTTCGACAATGGCAAGAGCAGCAGGCCTCTTGTGCTGTCGCCCAGCGGCATCAACCGCTATCTTGACTGCCCCATGAAATTCTACTATTACTATCTTGCCAAGCTGAAGGTGAATCAAGAGGTCGAGAGCACGATACAGGCTGTCGATTTTGGAAACATCTTCCATAGGGCTGCCGAGCTTTTCTATGAGCACATTACGGCAGACACCGGAGCGGTTATCCAAAAATCCCATCTTGAGCCATACGTTAAAAAGTCGGCGCTGCTGTACACCTTTGTCGAGCAAGCATTCAACGAATGTTTCTTCATGGGCAAGAGCAGCGGAAAACAAGATTACGATGGCGAGCAGATAATAAATTTCGAGGTTGTGCATCGTTTCTTGCTGCGCCTTGTGAAGATGGACAGCGAGTATGCACCATTCACCTACGTAGGCAGCGAGCAGGATGCCAATTTCCGCATGGAGACGAAAACCTCGGACGGCGAGCCTGTCTCTCTGTGCATCGGTGGCCGCGTGGATCGTATGGATTGTAAGAACGACACTATTCAGATTGTAGACTACAAGACCGGCGGAAAACCCGACGCACCCAACGACGTAAGCGCGCTATTTTCGCGCACAGGCAAGCGCAGCGGATACATTTTCCAGGCGATGCTCTACTCTGCCGCAGTCTCTATGGCCAATAAAGGGAAAAAGGTCTCTCCCTCGCTGTTGTACATACACAAGCAGTCGCAGGCGCACCGCGAGAATTATGTGATAAACATCGGCAAACAACCTGTTCTCGACTACTCTCTGTACCACGATGAATTTATAAAGCATCTGCAGAATACAATCGACGAGATTTTTGATGCAAAGACTCCTTTCTATTGCACGACAGAAAAAGACAGGTGCACCTATTGCGACTACAAAAATCTTTGCGGAGAAAGGTGAGAATTTATATGCAAGCTACAAGATTTTGTGGCTTGCTTTTGTTTTATAATAAGATAAAATGTACATAAAATGTGCTTACTTTGCCCCGAAATTTGCAGAAAATTTGCCCCAAATTGCCCTGTTTTTAGCGGAAAAATGGCTAAAATAAACAGAAATAAGTGCCATATTGGGTGCTCTTTTGAATGAGGGAATGGTTAATAAATGTTTAAATATCAACTTTTTACAAATATTCGTGAACAAAAAAGCACGTATAGATGTTGTATATACGTGTTTTTCATAGTAATAGATTTTACCGGCAGCATCCGCTTGTGAAAAGTCGATGCCCGAACGGACAAAAGCGTTTGTCCGGACAAAAAGACCGCGTTCTCTCCCCTGGGACGCGGCTTTTTTCTTTCTTCCCTATATAACAAAATGCGTCACCCCATTGTTAAGCATCTAAAAAAGATGAAAGGAGAGGTTTTTTCAAAGGGTGTGCTCGAAAAGATAAAGGAGACGCTTATGCAGGCGGGGCTCCCCGATGTTGTCATTGAGCAGGTAGATGTTCTCATATATTTGATACTTATACTATTGGTGGCGTTTGTTGTCGGCAGAATGCTGCACGCTGCCTCCACTTCCATCATTGCTCATCTGCAAAAGAGAAAGAACTATGCCCTGCTGACGAAGCTCGTGGAGTTCAATGTGTTGAAGAAAGTATCGTTCATCGTTCCTCCTATAATCGTAATATGGCTGTTGCCGGTAACATTCGTCGGCCGACCCAAACTCTCTGTGGTGCTCGAAAATATTGCCTGGATATATTTTATAGTGGCAATAGTGCGTGTGCTCTCGGCTATTCTCTCCTCTGTGGGCAGCATGGCCTACACGAATAAAAAATACCACGACAAGCCCATAAAAGGCTTTGTGCAGATTACACAGATGGTTGTCTATCTGATATCCGTGATTATAATAATCTCCATTCTCACAAACAAGTCTCCATTTTACCTTATCGGAGGCCTTGGAGCCTTTGCGGCTGTGCTGATGCTTATATTCAAGGATACAATAATGGGGTTCGTTGCGGGCATACTGCTGCTCGAAAATGACATGGTGCGTCTGGGCGACTGGATAGAGATGCCAGGAACATCCATAAATGGCACTGTTACAGATATTTCGCTGACGATAGTTAAAGTACAGAATTTTGACAATACGATAATCACTATTCCCCCATATACACTCATCAGCGAGAGCTTCATAAATTGGCGGGGAATGAAAGAGAGTGGCGGCCGACGTATAATGCGCGGCTACACTATAAAGACTGACAATATAAAAAGGTGTACGCCCGAGTTTCTCGATAAGATAAAGGGCTTCTCTGCAGAGATGCGGGCTTTTATCGATTCTATGCAGGGCACGTCAGGCGACGCGCCGAAGATTACCCGCGAAGAGCGCACATACGGCACCATAGAGACCAATCTGGGGCTCTTCCGTGCCTATGCTACCTATTATCTTAAAAGCCATCCGTTGCTGCACAAAAATATGCTCACAATGGTGCGCACGCTGGAGCCCACCGAATATGGCCTCCCGTTGCAAATATATTGCTTCACGAACGACACAGAGTGGAGCCACTACGAGAGCATTCAGTCGGAGATTATGGAGAATCTTGCGGCCACCCTGCCTCTGTTCGAGCTTCTGCCCTACCAGTCGAGCTCCTCGCACGACTCCATGATAAACGGCCTTGTCGAAAGGGGCTTTCCGCTCGATAAAATCAACGGAATCCCCATCGGATCGCTGCAAAAATAGCTATTTTCATTTGCGACGGCCCTTCTGACGCAATTTGTAGATTAATTTTTTTTACTGAATTGATTTTTTTATTTACTTTGCAACCGATCAAAGTAATTAAAAAATAACGTCATATTAGACAAAAAAGAAAGAGACATGACAATGTATTGGAACAAGAAGGTGGAATGCATGAGCAGAGAGGAGATGCGCCGTCTGCAGAGTGAACGCCTTGTAAAAATGGTAGAACATGTATACAATGATTCTACCTATTATCGTAAACGCATGGACGAGTGTGGGGTTAAGCCTCAGGATATTCGCAGTATTGATGACATTTCCAAACTCCCGTTTACTACTAAGCAGGACTTGCGTGACAACTATCCTTTCGGGCTCTTCTGTGTGCCCATGGAGCAGATTGTACGTTTGCACGCTTCGTCGGGTACTACCGGTAAGCCCATTGTTGCGGGTTACACCAAGGAGGACCTTGAGATGTGGAGCGAGGTTACAGCTCGTTCGTTGATGGCAGCAGGTGTCAGCAAGAATGATATTATGCAGGTTTCGTATGGTTATGGTCTCTTTACAGGAGGTCTTGGAGCACACGACGGTGGTACACTCATTGGTGCTTCTATCGTTCCCACAGGTAGCGGAAACACCGAGAAACAGATTACACTGATGCACGACTTTGGTAGCACTGTGCTTGCATGTACACCTTCGTACGCACTCTACATTGCCGATGCTATCAAGAAGAGCGGCCTCGATATCAACGACTTCAAACTGCGTGTAGGTGTGTTCGGTGCCGAGCCTTGGACCGATGCTATGCGTCGCGAGATTGAGGAAAAGCTCAAACTTAAGGCTTACGATATTTATGGTCTTACTGAGATGTGTGGCCCCGGCGTTGGTTGCGAGTGCCACTGTCAGAACGGTACACACTTGTGGGAGGACCACTTCTACCCCGAAATTATCGACCCCGAGACACTCGAGCCTCTGCCTCCCGGCGAGAAGGGCGAGCTTGTATTCACCAACCTTACAAAGTGGGGTATGCCCATGATACGTTACCGCACACGCGACCTCACTACCCTGCACTACGAGACTTGCGAGTGTGGACGTACAGCAGTGCGCATGAGCAAGATTCTTGGTCGCAGCGACGACATGCTCATCATTCGCGGCGTGAACGTGTTCCCCTCTACCATCGAGAGTATCATCCTCGAATTCCCCGAGTGCGAGCCTTATTATATGATAGAGGTTGACCGTCTGAACAACACCGATACGTTTGACATTCAGGTTGAGGTTAAGCCCGAGTACTACACTGATAGAATCACCGAGCTTGCAAACCTCAAGAAACGTATCACTGCAAGAGTACAGAGCGTGGTGGGCATTTCTCCCAACATTAAGATTGTGGAGCCCAACACCATTGAGCGCAGCATGGGTAAGGCCAAGCATGCAATCGACCACCGTAAATTTGAGTAATAGTTTCACCTTCAAAACCTAAGAAAAGATGCTAATCAAACAATTATCCGTATTCCTCGAGAATCGTCTGGGACGATTCGGACAGGTGGCAAAAATTTTAAGCGAAGCAGGAATAAACATGAAGGCGTTCACGGTATCCGAAAATGCCGAGTTTGGTGTTCTGCACCTCATTGTCTCCGACCCTGAAAAGGCGTGTGCATTGTTGCGCGAAAAAAGTATTGCAGCGAGCCTCAATGACGTAATCTGCATTCAGTGCCCCGATGTTCCCGGTGCACTCGAGGTTGCATTGGCGGCAATTACCGAGGCCGGAATTTCTATTGAGTATATGTATGCTTTTGCTCAGGGCGCTACGGCGAGCATCATCATCCGCCCCAACGACCTTGAGAAATGTATAAAGGTGCTTAGTGAGAAAGAGTTTACCACTCTCTCGCAGGAGGGACTGAATAACATCTGATGGATGAGTTTTTACAATCATAAAAATAGCTACCCATCAAGGTTGCACTTTTTCGGCGGTGAATTATTTTTACCGCCGAATTTGTTTATACACAAGATATTATTCTTTTGTATTGTGAAACGACTTTGCTTGTAAAATCGTTTGAACTCTAATTTATTTTTGGCGTGTAGTCTTCTATGTAGTCTAAAATAGGACCCAATACAAGTGCGACGTATAATATTGCCTATTTTTAATTTTCTGCTGAAAATATTTCATTTTTCTCTTGACTCGTCCCTAAGGGCATATGTTAACTTTGCACTCGCTAGCAAATGAATCGTACGATTATGAGTAAATTAACAAA